>CAJKLB010000048.1 GCA_905200615.1 uncultured Selenomonadales bacterium
AACAGCAGCATTTTTCTTGGTACTTTCCATGTTGGTATTCAATGTAAGCGCGCAGGCGGAAAACAAGTTGACTACAACTTGGGAACAGGGCCTCAGTAAAGGGGAAGTTACCCAAAATACTGATACGGACGGAACGGAATATACTTCCGCAACTGGAATCAATAAGGCATGGGAATCCCCGTTTATTGATATTCTCGGCGCGGTAAAAAGCGCGCTGGGTGAAGACGGAATGAAAGACGGCGGAGAAATATATATCGCGTTTGACGTTCGCGTTAAATTTACCGAGGATACAGATCCGGATACCGTTCTCGCGGCAAGACCGCTTCTTCGTATGGCGGTCAACGGCATTTCGGACCCGGAGGAAATACAAGCTTATTTTGACGAAAATTATCAGGGCGATTTGTTTTCGTGTGATACCGGCGGAAATATTATGAGCTATCTTGATGGCCAAGGAGCAACGCTTGAACTGAGCAGTGAATGGGCTCATTATGAATATTCTATTTATGTAGAAAGCTATGAGTTTGAGCTTCCCGGGGATAAATGGAATCTTTGTATTGATACAATCAGTGATCCTACTGTTATCGCGGCATTGGAGTTCAAAAACGCAGGAGTATATGATGATACTTATGAGCCGGTAGAAGTGGAAGAACCGGAGGAGCCCGAAGAGCCGACGGATGCGGAAAATCCGGAAGAGCCGGCGGAAGCCACGGCAACGCCTCTGCCCACTGCCGGACAGCAAACACCGGTAGGCATTGTAAAAACAACACCTACGGCGGATGCCGGTACATCAGTTGATGATCAGGACGGCGGAAGCAATACGACAACGATTATTGTGATTTGTGTTGTAGCGGTTGTAGTAATTGCGGCAATTGTAATAGGAATTGTAGTTTCTAAAAAGAAAAAAGCCGAAGGCGAAGAATCTGATAGCGCCTCTCAGGATGATAACGCACCGCAAGAGTAATAAACAATAAGACAACGCATCCCTGCTTAGTCGGCAGGGATGTTGTGTGGAAATTCAATATTGGTACTTTATTTGTATATTGCTATAATGCGTTATAGAAAGATAAGGAGGTAAATGTAATGAAAAAGATTTTATCAATAGCGGCAGTATTTTTGTTGATATTTTCCATGCTGGTGCTCAGCGTAAGCGCGCAGGCGGAAAACAAGCTTACCGCAACGTGGGTTTTAGGGCTTGCCAAAGACGGAACTCTTACAGAAGAAACCGATACCGATGGTACAAAATATATTTCGGTTACAGGAATAAAAAATGCTTGGGATTCACCGACGATTAATGTTCTTGACGCAATAAAGAGTGCTGCCGGGGATGATTTGGAAGATGGAGCCGATGTTTATATTGTTTTTGACGTACGCATTCAGTATGCGGAGAATGCTGATCAAGAAACACCTATCACAGCCAATGCACTTTTGCGGATGAAACATGAACTTTCAAGTGATGAGGAACTTTTTTCCGAACAATATTACGGTACCCTGTTTACTTGGAATAATACCAACATTATGCATTATTTCCAGACGGGATTAGAGCTAAGCTCTGAATGGACTCATTTTGAGGAGTACTTAACCGTAGATAGTTCGGAGTTTGAAGGCGCGGGAACAGAATGGAATCTTTGTATTGATACTATCAGTGATCCTGAAGCGGTTGCGGCGTTAGAGTTTAAAAATGTAGGAGTATATGATTATACTTATGAACCGGTAGAAGTGGAAGAACCGGAGGAGCCGGAAGAGCCGGTGGAACCCACGGCAACGCCTCTGCCCACTGCCGGACAGCAGACACCGGTTGGCCTTGTAAAAACAACACCTACGGCGGATGCCGGCACATTGGTTGATGATCAGAACGGCGGAAGTAATACGACAACGATTATCGTTATTTGTGTTGTTGCGGCAGTGGTGATTGCGGCAATCATTGTAGGAATTGCTGTTGCAAAAAAGAAGAGAAGTACAGAAAATCCAACCGAGGAATCCCCAAATAATGATAAAACTGAATGAAAATAAGACTTCCCCGCGTATATAGCGGGGAAATCTTTTTTTATGATATATAAAAAATGATGTACTGGATAACTATTAAAATATAAAAATAAAGAATGTTTTTAATATTGACTTTTTGTTTATAAAACTATATAATCATTTTTAGTGTTAGTATATAAAGGAGATGTATAACGGCGAAAAAATATTTGTTGGTGGCATTGGGAATCGTTCTGGCGTTGACAATGCTGACAATGGGCGTAAGTGCTCAGGCGGAGAATAAGCTGACAGCTTCTTGGCAGAAGGGCTTTGTTAGTGCGGTGGAGCAAAAGACAGATGAGGACGGTACACCGTATGTTTCGGCAATGGGTATTGAAAATTCATGGTATTCTCCCTTTATCAACGTTTATGATGCGGTAAAAGCTGTTGTTGGGGAGGAAGAAGAAGCTGAAGTCATGTTTGTTTTTGAAATGCGGGTAAAATTTAAAGATGAGAGTGATGCGGGAACACCTGTAGCGGTACGTGCGGTTATTCGGCCCAGCGGCTGTTCAGAGGAAATTAAAAATCAAGATCTGTTTTTGGAAACGTATCAAAATGAAGAAGGAATGTTCAAAAATGACGGCGGAAATGTTATGGGATATTTTGATTCCAGTATGAGTACTTTTGAAGTAACCGATGAATGGACGGTGTTTGAATGTTCACATCTTATAAGTAAGACCGATTTGAATGATTCTTGGTGGACGGGATGGGATCTTTGTGTAGATCAAATCAATGACTATGAGCTCATTGAAGCGCTGGAGTTCAGAAATACCGGAGTATATAGCTATGATGATTATGAATCTATTATTCCCGAACCTACCGAAGCACCAGCTACACCGGAACCCACGCCTACAGTGGTGCCGGCTACACCGGTAGGATTTGTGACCTCCTCTACTACAGCACCCGCGGTTACGGCAACGGAAGATACTGCATCCGGTGAACAAAATGAGGGAGATATCACTTCTGTTATTGTTGTTTGCGTGGTAGCTGCGGTTGTTATTGCTGCGGTAATTGTGGGCATTGTTGTTGTAAAAAAGAAAAAAGCAGGCGATGTTGCTGAGAATTCAGATGAGAAGAATAAGAAAGAATAACTTTTGGAGAGCGTCAGCAGAGTCAACACTCTCTTGATTGGGAATATCGCTTATTCGAAAATCGTTGATTTTCGGGTTGCATCTACCTCTTTATAAACTTTTGAAAAAACCGCTTATCAAGCGGTTTTTCTCTTATAAGGAGTTTTCCGACACGCCTGTTACCGGAACAGCAAAATGCGGCTGAAGACCGCAAAAAAATCAAAAGTCAGTTTTAGCTACAAACTCTGCGGATACGAAGGCTGTCCCTTTTGTCAAAAAAACGGTTGGTGAAAAGGGAACAGAAATTTTTATAGAGCGATCTCTTACTGCAAAATATTTGGGAGGGAGCCTTATATCCTGCTCGACTTTTTTTGGATAAGATTACACTCTTTTTGGAGAAAAGGGGGGAGCATCATCACTTGTTGAAAGAGGGAGGACGAAATTTCTATTGTGCAACGCTTAACCGTGTGACTTTTATAAAATTTTGATGTTTTGCAAAATATTCTTTGTGAATTGAAAAACGAAAAAGTCTTATTTTGGGCTATCTGATAAATGATCAGCTGCCGGAAATAATTCACTTGATTTTTATCGGTGTGATTGCCTGTATAATATTAAATATTAAATCTTTTAAGGTAAAGTTCGTACTGTTCGCAATGTTTTTATGCATTCGTATAGGCGACGCTTTTTATGTTGTGATAAAAACAGCCGCTGCGGTTTTTTTGCAGCGGCTGCTTGGTCTATTCAATATTCAGCTCAAATGCTGTCCAGGGACTGATTTGCGGAGGGTAACAAATAAATTGCATGGATTCTTTTTTTGTAGGATGAATCAGCCGCAGTTTCACCGCGTAAAGCGCCAGTTGCTGACCTTTTTTATTTACGGTAAAGCCATAGCGCTGATCTCCCCAGAGTGGGCAGCCGATATGCGCCATCTGGGCACGAATTTGATGGGAACGCCCGGTTTCCAGTTGTACCTGTATCAGAGAAAGAGGCCCTTCCGGCGTATCCGCTGTTTGCAGTACCTTATAATTGAGAATCGCTTTTTTTGCCCCCTCTACCGATTGCGGAACAACGGATACTGTGTTTTGGCGCAGATCTTTCTTCAGATAGTGAATCAATCTGTCACAGGAATTTTTGGGAATACCCCGTACCACACAGTAATAGGTTCGTTTTAGTTCGTTATCGTGCAGCTGTTGGCTGAGTCTTGCCGCCGCTTTGGAGGTTCGTGCAAATACCGCCAGGCCGCCTGCCGGACGATCCAGCCGGTGTACAAGGCCTAAGTACGCATCGCCGGATTTATGATATTTAACCCGAATATATTCTTTTAAAACGGCAAACATGGAGGTATCACCGGTAGCGTCACCGGCAATGATCATGTTTTGCGGCTTTTCCGCCACGATAATATGGTTATCTTCGTATAAAATTTCAAACATTGTGTTTTCCCTCCCATCTTCCTGAAGCACCGCAGGGCAGAATGATATTGCCTTTTGTGGCTTTCAGTCCTATTTCCTGCGCGTCAACACGCCCCCCAAAGCGGCTGCAAACGGTTTTTTCCAGCACGTTGCGAAGCACTAAAGGCTGCAGCCCCGTGGTATAGCTGTTCAGCAAAACGAACAGCGGTCGGTCAGAAAGAATCGCGGTGCATTTTTCCATAAAGGGATAGAGCATCTCTTCCAGATGCCAAAGCTCGCCCCCTGGACCTCGCCCGTAACTGGGCGGATCCAGAATAATCCCGTCATAGCGGTTGCCGCGCCGTATTTCACGT
Organism: uncultured Selenomonadales bacterium; assembly: GCA_905200615.1. Taxonomy (GTDB): domain Bacteria; phylum Bacillota; class Clostridia; order Christensenellales; family QALW01; genus UMGS1322. The sequence goes on from CAJKLB010000048.1 coordinate 4,852, forward strand.
TCAACAAATTTCAGACAATCGTCCACGATCCAGCGTACCGGCGCGTTACTCAAATCGGAAGCGGCTATATTTTCTTTGCCGATAGCTACTATATTCTTCGCCGCGTCTACATGACAGACTTTTGCACCCGCAGAAGCGCAGGCTACGGTCGCACCCCCGGTATATCCGAATAAATTCAGCACATTGATCTCTCTGCCGGCAGCGCCAATAAGACGGCGCATCCATTCCCAGTTTACGGCTTGTTCGGGAAACAAACCGGTGTGCTTAAAACCCATGGGGCGGACGGTAAAGGTCAGTTCCTGCCACCGAATATTCCATTGCGCGGGAACCTTCTTCATAAATTCCCAAGCACCGCCGCCGGAGGAAGAGCGCTTATACAGGGCGTGAATGTTTTTTTTGCTTACCGGTTCCGCAAAAGGCCATATTACCTGCGGGTCAGGCCGCAGCAGAACGATATCTTTCCATCGCTCCAGTTTCATACCGTCGCCGGTATCTAAAAGCTCATAATCCTTCCAGTTTTCTGCAATCCACATAGATTATACCTTCTGAATAGAGATGACACATTTTAAATCATTGATATCCCATTCCTTGCTGTTTGAACCCGGTGCACCGAGAGATAGCGTATCGGCGAGGCAATCGGATTTGATTTCTTCGGAAAATTCCTCAGCAATGGAGCAAAGCGGCTCTTCGGCGGAAAGGGTGAGCTGAATGTGATCGGTTACTTCCAAGCCGATTTCCTTGCGCATGGTCTGTATTTTAGAAACTAACTCCCGCATATAGCCTTCCCGTCGAAGAGAATCAGAGATATTGGTATCCAGAACAACCGTAATGCCGGCCTCGCTTTGAGCGGTAAAGCCGGATTTATTGGCCGGCGTGATCAAAAGATCTTCCTGTGTAAGCGAAATCTCTGTTCCGTCAAGGGTAAAGGTTACGGTATTGGTTTGGTTAAGCTCTTTCATCAGTGCGGAGCCATCGGCAGAAGCGAGATAACGGTTGATACCGCCTACCAGTTTGCCGTATTTAGGACCTACCGTTCGAAGCTGCGGTTTAAAGGTATAGGTGATAAAATCACTGGAGTCATCGGTGAATTTTACTTCTTTTACGTTTAACTCATCCGCAAGTTCCCGGCAAAAATTTTCCGGAAGCTGCTTGGTACCGCTGATATACAGCGTTTGCAGCGGCTGGCGGTTTTTAATATTGGCCTCGTTCCGGCAGGCACGCCCCAACGCAACGGCCTTGAGCAGATATTCCATATCTTCTTCAAGTTCTTTGTTAATCCAGCTTGTATTTACTTCGGGGAAGGCGCACAAATGTACGCTTTCCGGCGCGCTTTCATCCAGGGAGCATACCAAATTACGATATATTTCTTCTGCGATAAAAGGGGTGTAGGGGGCGGTAAGTTTAGTAAGCGTTACTAAAACGGTATAAAGCGTCATGTACGCGTTGATTTTATCCTGGCTCATTTGACTGCCCCAGTATCTTTCGCGGCCTCGGCGTACATACCAGTTGCTCAGCTCGTCTACAAAGTCGCCCAGTGCCCGCGCGGTTTCGGTAATTTTATAGTTTTCAAGGCCTGTATCGACAAAGGCAATCAGACTGTTGAGCTTAGAAAGAATCCATTGATCCATTACCGAAAGCTTGTTATATTCCAGCGTATAGGAGCGAGGATTAAACTGGTCGATTTCTGCATACATTACGTAAAACGCATACGTATTCCACAGCGTTCCCATGTATTTTCGCTGTGCCTCGCTGACGGCCTCCCCGTAAAACCGGGAAGGAAGCCACGGAGCGGAGCCGGTATAGAAATACCAACGTACCGCATCGGCGCCCTGCTTATCCAAAATACTCCACGGATCCACAACGTTGCCTTTATGTTTGCTCATTTTAATACCGTCTTTGTCGTTTACGTGGCCTAAAACGATGCAGTTTTTAAACGGCGCTTTATCAAACAGTAGTGTGGAAATGGCCAGCAGAGTATAAAACCAACCGCGTGTTTGGTCAATAGCTTCGCTGATGAAATCGGCCGGAAATAATTTTTCAAACGCCTCTTTATTTTCAAAAGGATAGTGCAGCTGTGCAAAAGGCATTGACCCGCTGTCAAACCAGCAGTCGATCACTTCCGGCGCCCGGTGCATATCGCGGCCGCATTTGGGACACTTCATCGTTAAAGGATCCAAAAACGGCTTATGCAGTTCAATATCTTCACTGCATCCTGTCCGTTCCGCCAACTCTTTCCGGGATCCTATCGTATGAAAATGACCGCACTCGCATTCCCAAACGGGAAGCGGCGTTCCCCAATACCGCTCACGGGAGAGACCCCAGTCAATCACGTTTTCAAGGAAATTGCCCATACGGCCATCCTTAATGCTTTCGGGAATCCAGTTTATGGAACGGTTATTACGAAGCAGTTGTTCCTTTACAGCCGTCATTTTGATAAACCAGGTGCTTCTGGCATAATAGATCAGCGGGGTATCACAGCGCCAGCAGAACGGATAACTATGGGTAAATTCCAGCGCTTTTACTAAGCTGCCGTTTTTTTCAAGATCTTTTATGATGTGCTTATCCGCATCCTTGATAAACATACCGGCATAGGGAGTTGCTTCTTCTGTAAAGCAGCCTTGCGGATTGATTAATTGAACAAAAGGCAGATTGTTTTCACGTCCCACACGGGCGTCGTCTTCACCGAAAGCGGGAGCAATATGCACAATGCCGGAGCCGGCATCCAGCGTCACATAATCATCGGAAACTACGTACCAAGCGCGTTTTTCTGTTTTTACAAAATTAAACAGAGGCAGGTAATCCATACCGCAGAGCTCACGCCCTTTTACGGTTTTGAGAATCCGGCAGCCCTCACCCAGGGAACTTTCCAGCAGTGCCGCGGCGGCAATATAAATACGGCCGTCTTTTTCGGCATAAACATAGTCTTCCTTTGCATTCACGCAAAGCGCAACATTGGAGGGCAAGGTCCAAGGGGTAGTTGTCCAGGCAAGCAAATAGGTGTTTTCTTCATTTTTTACTTTAAAAGCAACAAAAACGCTGGTTTCCTTTACGTCCTTATAACCCTGTGCAACTTCATGGGAGGAAAGCGCCGTTCCGCAGCGGGGACAATAGGGTACCACTTTATGTCCTTTATACAGTAACCCTTTTTCTGCAATGGTCTTTAAAGCCCACCATTCGCTTTCAATGTAGTCGTTTTCATACGTGACGTAAGGGTGTTCCATATCTACCCAATAACCTACACGGTCACTCATTTTTTCCCATTCGCCTTTATACTTCCAAACGCTTTCTTTGCAGCGCTGAATAAACGGTTCAATGCCGAATTCTTCAATCTGCGGCTTGCCGCTGATGCCAAGCTGCTTTTCTACCTCCAGCTCTACCGGCAGACCATGCGTATCCCAGCCGGCCTTGCGCAGCACATGATATCCCTTCATTGTGCGGTAGCGCGGAATGATATCCTTGATAACGCGCGTCAGAATATGGCCGATATGCGGTTTCCCGTTGGCTGTGGGGGGACCGTCATAAAATGTGAATTCCGGACCGCCCTCATTTTTTTTGGTGCTGCGCTTAAAAATGTCATGCTTACTCCAATAGGTAAGGATTTCTTTTTCCCGGTCAATAAAATTCAGATCGGTATCAACTTTTTTATACATCGAAAAGACCTCCGTAAAAAATAAGCCCTGTGCATTTGGAAAAAGCACAAGGCATAAAACCACCAAATAGCGCGTACAAACATACGGTGCCGCGTAATGAGCGGCCGACATCATTGCTTACTGCATGTTCGGCAATGCCCCTGACAGGTGATATTTGCTGCGGCGGGGAATATGCATTTTCACCGGGCTGCACTCTCTGAAAAGACCTTTGCCGCGAAACTTGTCCTGCTAAAGCGGGTTTTACTATTTACTTTATTATATCTGTTTCTCTTTGCTTTGTAAAGTAAAATTTTTACGATTCGGTTTACCGTCAAGATACAGCCTTAGGGGCATTTTCGTTGACAGTAGGGGATAATAATGCTATAATTTTTAATAATCTGTTTTGGGGGCGGCATTATGGAAAATGAAGAAAAAAATATTAAGCGCGTAGATAAAAGGCCGGCTTCATTATATAGTATTGTTATTTTTATTCTTGTGTTTACTATCGGGTACTTTTTTTATCCGCAGTTATCCTTATATCTGCCTGTTCCCGGTATCGGACTTACGGTAAAAACGTACTATGAACCTGCCGCTGTTGCCGATATGCTGGATGCGGAATATATTGCGGTGGCTACAGTATCCGGGCGGGGAAAAGTTGTTTCCAACCAATCGGCAGATAATAATATAGAGGTGTACACACCCGTAGAATTTACTCCGGTTACTGTATTGAAGGGTAGTGTGAGTGGTGTATTTACGCTTCCGGAGTATGGCGGGAGCGCCCTGTTCCGGGGAACAAAATCGCAAAGACAACAAAAATACAACGTGGTGTATCCTAATGCGGCGGAGTTTGAAAACGAAAAGACCTATCTTTTGTTTATTGATGAAAACCGGAATGTGATCAACGGAAAATACGGGGCGTTGGAACGCTCGGAAAACGGTACTTTTACGGATTCTTTCGGAAAAACATATACAATAGAACAGCTGCAGGAGCTTATAGGGGAGGAACAGTAAATGAAGAGATTTCTCTGTAAGCTTTTTTTTCTATTTGCTGCGGCGGTTATTCTTATTGCTCTTTGCACTTCCTGCAGCGGAAATTCCTTTGACGGCGCTGCTACAGCGTATTTGAATGCTTTTTGCCGGTTTGATTATAAACAAATGTATGATATGCTTACGCCCGGTTCCCAGGGAAGAGTCAGCTATGAGGAGTTTGTTGAGTATCATAAAAAGGTATATGATATGCTGAAAATCGAAACGGTAACCGTGGAAAGAGGAGCTTCCGTGGATAACGGAAATTCAAAGGCTTACGATTATACAGCCACGTTTACGTCTTCTGAATACGGTACCTTTACTTATGAGATGCAGCTGGAAGTGTATAAAAAAACCAAGTTTTATCTAATTGCCTGGACACCGGCTAATGTGGTAACGGGAATGAATTGGTATGACCGTATTTTTTCCAGTACGCTGAAGGGAAAACGCGGAGAAATTTTTGACCGTGACGGACGAGTGATTGTTCAGAACGATTACGCGATTACCGTTTATGCGGAAAAAGAAAAGATAGAAAGCCAAGCCGCGTCTGTGATTGAACAGATTGCGAAAATCTTGAATAAGGATTCTTCTGAGGTGAGGCAGGCATATGAAAAATCAAACGGAAGCACGGCAATATTTGCCACGATGTTTAAAGGAGAGCTTTCGCAGGAACAGGAAGACGCGCTGCTGGCCATAGAAGGCGTGAAAGTTGATAGGGATTCTATTACACCGATTCGTTATTATCCTTACGGAAACGCGTTGGCACAGACGCTGGGGTATGCTACGCCCGTTACCGAAGAAGACCGTGAGAATGAAAAGTATAAAAATCTGTTGGAGGGCACTCGTGTAGGCCGAAGCGGACTGGAGTTGGTTTATGATGAATATCTTCAGCCTGAAAACGGAATGCAGATCTATTTGCTTTCCGATGACAGCAAGACCAAAACCGTTTTATATGAAAAACCTGCCAGAGACGGCTATGATCTTGTTCTTACCGTAGATATCCTGCTGCAAAAGAATATAACCGATAAAATGACGGAATTGTATCAGAATTCCTCTACCGGTACGGCGAATGTTGTGGATCCGGTTACCGGCGCGGTGAGGGCATTGGTGAGCTATCCCAGTTATGACGCCAATATTTATGCCTTCGATAAAGCTACAAATTACGGAGATCTTTTTACAAATGAGCAGACACCGCTGCTGAATCGAAATGTTCAGGGAACGTATCCGCCGGGATCAATTTTTAAATCGATTATGGCGCTTATCGGGCTGGATACAGCTACGGTGAGTACGACTACGGTATTTCCCTATGAAAATGAAATAGAGTATTATACTTATGAAAAAGATCGCTGGCGGCCTGCGGGAAGCAACTGGTCCCATTACATTGTGAGGGAAGCCTTTCGCAGCGCAGGAGATAAGGGACCGTTGACTATGAAACGCGCGCTTACCTGGTCGGATAATATTTATTTTGGGTGGCTGGCTATGCGTGTGGGAAAAGAAAATATGATCAGCTACGCGGCACGAATCGGAATAGGCGAAAGCATTCCGTTTGATTTGTCGGTAAAAAAATCGCAGCTGGCAAATTCTTTTGATACGCTTGACAGTGAAAAATTATTAGCGGATACGGGATTCGGCCAGGGAGAAATGCTGTTTGCTCCGCTGCAGTTGTGCAGTACTTTTTCACTTTTTGGAAACGGCGGAACAATTATGCAGCCGTATATTGTTCAGAGCATCTGTACAACCAATGAAAAAGGAGAATTGGAACCGATAAAAACAACGGAAGCAAAGGTATATAAAGAAAGCGTTTTTCCGTCCTCTACCGTATTAACGGTACGTGAAATTTTAGAAAATACCGCCAAAAACGGTACGGGAAAAAGCGGAACCAAGGGATTGATGGATTCCATGCGTATTGCCGCTAAAACTGGTACCGCGCAGACCGGTACCACTGAGAGCGGAGAGATCGGCTGGTATGCCGGACTTGTGATTGAAGGCGGCGAAAAGGACGCGGTGCTTGTCAGCTCCGATATCGGTGATTTAAAATTTTCACTTGTCAATTATATTTTTAGTCAACTAAAGGATGAATGAGGTGTGTTTATGGGGAAAAAAAGCGACAATATTTTTGCGCGTCTGGCAAGAAGATGGTTTATTGATGCTTTCAGCGCGATGGCTTTGGGTGTTTTTGCCACGCTGCTGATCGGTACGATTATTGGACAAATCGGTTCATGGATCGGTGCTTTTATTGGTGAAAATGATTCTTGGGCGATTCTCATTCGAGATTTCTTTATAAAGCTCAGTGAGTACGCCAAAAACGGTTACGTTGTGGGCGGTGCGATCGGTGTGGCTATCGCCAACGGATTAAAGGCAAAGCCGCTGGTGATTTTTTCTGCCGCAGGGTGCGGCGCTGTCGGTTATGTAGAGGGGGGCGGCCCGATCGGTGCGTATTTGGCCACTTTGGTAGGTGCGGAGCTGTCACAGCTGATTGCCGGCAAAACGCGGTTTGATATTTTGCTTGTTCCCAGCGTCAGCTTGCTTTCCGGCGGTATCGTCGGTATTTTAACCGGTCCGTATATCGATCGCTTCTGCGACTGGATCGGCAGAGAATTAGGAATTGCTATGGGCTTGCATCCCGTTTTAATGGGAATTATTGTTTCAGTGGTTATGGGTCTTGCGCTTACTGCGCCGATCTCCAGCGCGGCAATTTCCGTGGTGGTATTTGATGCCGCCTTATTTACGGCGGATTCCAGTATTGCGCTGGCTGCCGGTGTGGCAACGGTAGGTTGCTGCTGCCAGATGGTAGGCTTTGCGGTTTCTTCCTGGCGTGAAAACGGATTCAGCGGATTTCTCGCTCAGGGACTTGGTACCTCCATGCTTCAAATATCCAATATTGTAAAGCATCCTTTGATTTTGATTCCTCCTACCTTGGCGTCAGCTATTTTAGGACCCATCGCCGCTACGCTGCTTACGGTAGAAAACGGAGCCGGTGTGTTCGCGGGAATGGGTACTTGCGGACTTGTAGGCCCGGCCGGTATGTGGATGTATATGATGAGCGGCGGATTTGATTGGTTTGCCTTTGTAAAAATATTGCTTATGTGCTTTATTCTTCCCGCGATTCTTTCTCTTGTTATTTCCGAGGGAATGCGCAGAGCCGGATGGATTAAGAAAGGTGATATGTATTTGGAGTTGTAAGCGAAATATTTGAAGACTCCAAAGACTGCGCGCGGAATATAGTAATTTATTCGGAAAACAAAAGAGGCAAAACGGAGTTGAAGTGTGATGCATGAGGATATTTGGCTTAAACTGCGCCGCCTGAACCGCCCGTTGGTGCTTTACGGCATGGGAAACGGGGCGGAATTGATTGTTCGGCAGCTTGCGAAATGCGGGCTGGCTCCCGCGGGATTTTTTGCCAGCAATGATTTTGTACGGGGACAGAGTTTTTTGGGATATCCGGTTATGACGTTTGCGCAGGCAAAAGAATGTTTCCCGGATATGATTGTGTTGGTAGCTTTCGGTACACAGCGGCCGGAGGTGATACAAAATATTGTTTCCCTGAACGCCGAAGTTTACGCGCCTGAGGTTCCTGTTGCGGGGGATGAAGTGTTTACGCTTGATTTTGCCCGTAAGAACCGAAAAGCTATCGAGGCGGCGTATCAGCTGCTTGCCGACGAGCTTTCACGCAGAGTGTTTCAGGAACTGATTGCGTATAAGCTGGACGGAGAAATCCGTCATTTGCTTGCGTGTGAAAGCGAGAGGGATGAATTGTATGCATTGCTCTCCTTACATTGTCGGGAAAACTATCTTGACCTTGGCGCGTATAACGGTGATACTGTTCTGGAATTTATTCAAAAAACCAAGCGGTGGGATGCGATTACTGCTGTAGAGCCGGATAGGGGAAACTTTAAAAAGTTGATAAAAAACACGGTCAGTGTCAAGAATATAACCTGTTTGCAGGCGGCAGCGGGAGATTTTTGCGGGACCGTGGGCTTTTCCTCTTTAGGCGGCAGAAGTTCTCGGACGGGCGGCATACAGGAGATATCTTCCCTGACCGTGGACTCGCTTAAAAAGCGCTTTACGTTTATAAAAATGGATGTAGAAGGCTGCGAAGAGGCAGCGATTCGCGGAGCGGAAGAAACCATTCGGGCAGTTCGGCCCAAAATGATTGTTGCGGCGTATCATCGAAGTAGCGATCTTTTTTCACTGCCGCTTGCCGTACATTGCCTGAATCCTGATTATAAAATTTATTTGCGGCATCAGCACTGTATTCCCGCGTGGGATACCAATTTTTGTTTTGTGTAATAACACGTCGGCATTTACGGAACCTTTAAAAAATTTTATCTGTAAGCATTGGTTTTCAGTTGGGTATTTTTATTCGCAATACCGGGTATCAACGGGAAGAAAATCAGATAAAAATATTCTCTTCTAAAAGGTGTTGTCATTTGCGTGTTTTTTGACATATCATAATTGAGGTGATTTGATTATGTATGTTTTTGATGCGCATTGTGATTATCTTTACCACCGGGTAAAAGAGAGACCGACGGGACTTACGGCGGAGGCTGTTGCTGCGGGAAAGATCAAAAAAAGTATTTTCGCTGTTTTTGAGGGGCATTTGGCGGAGACTGCATTGGTCAAAAAACAGTTGGAAGTATTTCATCATGAAAACCTACCGGTGGAACAGCCGTATTTGGCCTTTGAGGGACTCAGTTGGCTGAACGCGCTGAAAGACGCGCAAATAGTGATTGACAGCAGACCGGTCTACGTGGGACCAATGTGGAATCAGGCGAACGCGTTGGGAGGCAGCTGCCGCGAGGATGGAGAGCTTACGCTGTTCGGAGAATGTGTGTTGCGTGAGATTGGCGACAACGGAGTTTTGATTGATTTAGCGCATGCGGGAGAACGAATGTTTGCTTCCTGTGCGGAAAAATTAAAAAATGTGATTTTTACCCACGGAAATGTGAATCATGTGCATGAGAATATAAGAAATCTAAAAGATTGGCAGATTAAAAAACTGATAGAACTGGATTCTTTTATGGGACTCACTTTATATGAGGAGTTTGTAGGCGGTAAAAGCATTGAAAAACTGTTTGAGCATATTGAGGCGGTATTGATGGCCGGCGGTGAGAATATTCTGGGATTTGGCAGTGATATTGACGGATGCGATAAACTGGTGGGAGAAAAGAATGATGCCGGTATTTTTGCCGATATTATAGAGGAAATGCTGCGTCGCAATTATGCTGCTTCACTGATGGAAAAATTATTGCACGGTAATTTGGAAAAATGTGTAATGCGCTGTAAAAAGAGTTTTTCATAAGAAAATTATTCTTTGGCAAAGTTCGATAGTATGCGGACTTTGCCAAATTGGAAAATATAAAAAAAATCGTTGACAAAAAGTATTTTCAATAATATAATAACACGTGCCTTTGAAAATGAAGGTCAAATATGCGGGTGTAGTTCAATGGTAGAATCTCAGCCTTCCAAGCTGATTGCGTGGGTTCGATTCCCATCACCCGCTCCAGCCTTTTAGGCAGTGCAATGTTCTATGCGCCAGTAGCTCAGCTGGATAGAGCAACGGCCTTCTAAGCCGTGTGTCGGGGGTTCGACTCCCTTCTGGCGCACCACTTACAGCCAATAAAACACTATGGTGGGTATAGCGCAGTTGGTTAGCGTGCCAGATTGTGGCTCTGGAGGTCGTGGGTTCGATTCCCACTACCCACCCCATTCTTTTGTTGGGGTGTAGCCAAGCGGTAAGGCAACGGATTTTGATTCCGTCATGCGCTGGTTCGAGCCCAGCCACCCCAGCCAATTTTATAGAAGTAAGTGATTCATTAGCTCAGTCGGCAGAGCACCTGACTTTTAATCAGGGTGTCCCGGGTTCAAATCCCGGATGGATCACCATTTATATGGGAGCATAGCTCAGCTGGGAGAGCATCTGCCTTACAAGCAGAGGGTCATAG
>CAJKLB010000049.1 GCA_905200615.1 uncultured Selenomonadales bacterium
GATTGGAAGGAATATGACGATTTTTTCTATGAAAATTTAGAAATTACAAATCAATGCGGTTTTATCATAACCGGGGACGGAATCCCTATCGGTCATATATCCTGGGATCTCCGAAACTTACCGGATCATGTAAGAATAGGCCACAACTGCATACTAACAAAATATAAAGGAAACGGTTATGGACATATTTTATTGAAAGAAGCGATAAAACGCATAAAAACATATAAAAATATTCATAAAATTATTGTAACTACCAATGAAGAATTGGTTTCAGCCCAACATAATTATGAAAGCGTGGGGTTTCAATTAAAGGAAAAAAGAAAAAATACTGAATGCGCGTTTTTGGGCGATTACATAGATTATGAAATGATCCTTTCATAAGCAAACTTACTCTTTTGCCTGAAAAACGCCCAGATATCCCATTGGCTGTATCGGATTTCAGGGCGTTTTATCTCTATATTGAACGGCCGTTTTATGAATCAATAATACAACAGTCACCTACTCAAACAGACTACTGATTGTTCTGTTCATTCGCTTTGAGCAAGGTACTTAATTCTTTCATAAAGGAATCAATGTCCTTAAACTCACGATAAACCGAGGCAAAACGCACATAAGCTACCTGATCTAATTGCATCAGCTTGTCCATGATCATTTCTCCGATTTCGGTGGTACTGATTTCATGTTCCAATGAACTGTGAACCTGACGATCGATTTCATTTACCACATGCTCAATTTGTTCCGCCGACACTTTGCACTTTTCACAGGCTTTTACGATGCCCAACCGCACTTTATCAATTTCAAACAGCTGACGGCTTCCGTCTTTTTTTACGACCATAATCGGCGATGTCTCGATTTTTTCATACGTTGTAAAGCGCTTTCCGCATTCAGGGCATTCACGCCTTCTGCGAATAACGCTTCCCTCCTCCGTCGGCCGTGAGTCCAGAACTCTGCTGTCAAGACATCCGCAATATATACATTTCATAATATCCCTCCGCTAAGCAAATGGTTATACAATTCCAGCGTACCGCTGTCTTTTTTTGAAGATTCTACTTTTACACTGCCTAAAGCGTTTTCCTCGCGCTTGATTTTCCTCTGTATCAAAAGTTCTCTCAAATGTGCCACCGTACCGTCAATTCCATCAAATATCGCAATATTCTCACCTAAAATCCGTTGAATTCGTTCTCTGACAAAGGCATAATGCGTACAGCCGAGGACAACGGCCGAAACGCCGCAATTTTCAAAATCAGAAAGCAGCTCTTTCAGATATTCCGCCAAATGGGATTGCCCGAAAGCTTCTTTTTCAATTTCCTCTGCCAGATTCGGGCAAGGCACCTTAAGAATTCGTTTTTCCGTATCCCATTTATGAATTAACGCGTTCACCCGTTCGGAGTCCAGTGTAACGCAGGTAGCCATAAGCAGAACCGTTCCCTGTGTCTGTTCAAGAGCAGGTTTTACAGCCGGTTCCATGCTGATAACCGGAATAGACAGCTCGCCGCGCAAAGCTTCTACCGCAACACTTGTAGCCGTATTACAGGCAATAACCAATGCTTTAATATTCTGTTTCATCAGGTTGTTGACCGCCTGAAATGTTAAATCTAAAACCTCTTCCCTTGTGCGGACGCCATACGGCGCATTAGCAGAATCGCCAAAATATATATAATTTTCCTCCGGCATTACCTCAACGGCATGCTTTAACACCGATAATCCGCCGACGCCGGAATCAAAAAAACCGATAGGAGCATCTATCATAAATCAGCCGCCTAATTTTCATTCTTTCAAATAAAATAAAAATTTAATATAAATCAAAAGAGAATAAATGTACCGTCGCGTCGTTCCCCCAAAGTTTTTGAGGAATAAGCGCAATGGAAGATACGGGCGCGTCTATCACAATTTCATTCATTCGCTTGATATTGTTTTTTATTGAAACGGTTTTTTTCGTTCCGTCAGCCAATTGAATTACCACATCATATTCTTTTACCAAAGAAAGAGGAACATGCATTTTAGGTGAGTCCAGCTTAATATTGGCCCGCATGCTATGATATGTTTCAGCGTCATCTCCCGGCAGTGTTGACCGATTAAGATCACTATCAAAAACAATATGCGCGCACTCCACATAACAAGGCGTTTCAAAGGTATAGGTCAACGCGCTGCCAAGCTGTGTGAATACGCCGTTTTCTTTTTTCTCGTACACGGCATTATTTCTGTCTATTCCGTTACGCAAATTTTCCGCGTTTTCACAACCGGAAAGTTTTCCCTTATAGGTAGCTTCTCCCGGCTTACGCACAAGGTAAGGAATAAAACAATCGGCGCGCATAAGCCGCTGCTGAAGTTCTTCAATATAAAAATCATAAACTCCTTGGGGCGTTGTATTATATTCTATCGCTATCGCCGCCGCTTCTCCCACTGCCTGGCCAAGAATAGCGCAGGTCATCATCACACGGGATGAACTCATTGCCGCGTGCGTCATACTGATATTTCTGCCGGCAAAAAACAGATTGGATATATTGGATGAATATAATACGCGATACGGTATACCGTATATTTTATCCATTTTTCCCCAAACATTCGGCGCTCCCAAATGATAAAATCCCCGCGGATCGTGATCATCCAGCGGCCAGCCGCCATAGGCAATTACATCGTCAAAATGTCCGCCCTCAAGAACATCGCGCTGATTCATGATATAAGGTCCTACCATACGCCTTGATTCCCGTTTTCCGGGGAGAAAACCGATAAAATCAATCTGCCATTTCTCTGCTCCTTCAAACTTTCCGCTGTTTTTAAAGTAATCCCAATATCCAAAAGCAAGCGCGATCAGTTCATCCCTGACCTCTTCGGTATCCGCTATGGAATCCTTATTTCCTCCAAGTTCCAAATACCAGAAGTTTTCACTGGTGCTTTCCATATTCGGCATACGCCGGGCGATATCCTCATCCGTAAGCTTTTTTGCCCATTCGGGCGCAATAAATTCAATATCATGATCGGTCTTTCTTGCTTGGATAAGACAGCTCATACCCATGGTCTGTTTATCCGCTTTTTGTACCGAAGTCTTTTCGTCAAATTCCTCACAGGCCTCACGCCCTACACGATATTCGGCATGGGTCAGCGGCGCAAGAATACTGTCCCCGGAACAATCAGAAAAATATTTTGCACGCACATGCTGCCAAGTTTGCGTTGTCATCTGCCAGCCGATAACAGCCTTAATCCGGTCTCCTTCCATTTCCACATCACAAGCCGATGTATTCAGTAAAAGAGTAATATTCTTTTCTTTTTTTACCGCGCCATATAAAATACTATCCCACACAGAATATATTTTATACGGATTCCTATAAAGCGATTCCAGATTTATTTCCTCAACAATTCCCGTCTCTCTGTTATTATCGCCTAACGCGCCGCATATCCACATACGAATCTCGCTGGAAGCATTCCCCCCCAGTACGGGACGTTCCTGCATCAAAACAACTGATTTTCCCGCCCTGGCGGCGGCAATGGCCGCGCACATACCGGCCAAGCCTCCCCCGACGACACAAAAGTCCACATCATATGTTATTGTTTTCAGCATATTATTCCGCATCCTTTCCTTTGCAGACATTCACCCAGCCTGCACACTCCGAAACCCGCTCCAATTCCTGAGGCGTAAATTTTCCGCAATTATTCGGCGCGCCGCACGCGGGATAGACATAAGAGAAGCGCTTCAACGATTCATCCAGATAGACCGTTGCTTTCTCTCCCACCGCAAAGGGACAAACGCCGCCTACCGGATGCCCGGTAAGCTCCGGAACGTCCTCCGCCTGAAGCATTTTGGCTTTTATCGAAAAAGTTTCTTTAAATTTTTTGTTATCGATCTTGGTATCTCCTGCAGCAACAATTAAAATACATCCGTCATCCGAATAAAGTGAAATGGTTTTAGCAATTTCTCCCGGCGTGCATCCGATAGCCGCGGCCGCAAGGTCAACCGTCGCGCTGGATATAGAAAATTCCATCAGGCGATCGAGCATTCCATACTTCATCAAGTGAACTTTTACCGCGTTTACTGACATTCCTAATCCCCTTATCTATACAATTTTATTAATTATACCATAGATAAAATGCAATGTCCACAAATTTAACAAAATTATTGTTGCATGGGAAAATATAATTTGCTATAATCATTTTAATATCATTAAGAAACGAAAAGGAGTTCTCTTATGAATAAAGCTCAATTTCAACACTATGTAATGGCTCCTCAAAGCAGAGAATGCTATCCACAAGCGGTAAAAGATATCTACGGAAATGTAACCGATGCAGAAAATCTTTTATCCGGAGGCGCAGAAACCGTTGTGCTGCGCTATGACAGTGAGACCGCCCCAAAAATCATTTTGGATTTAGGCGAAGCCTCTACCGGAGGCTATCCCGTCTTCAAAGTAAAATCTTTCGGTGGAAATCCTGTGCTGCGCCTAGCCTATTCAGATTGGTATGATTACATTGTCGATAAAGATTTCGGTGAAATCGGTGATTTTCGCCGCGGATGCTGTAAATATCTGGGTGTGGAACTTCCTGTTTTGCCGGGAGATCCCAATCGTTTTAATCTCTTCACCATTACCCATAACGGCCTGTATATTTCCCCTCTGATTCAAGGACAACAGCGTTGGCTGATGCTCAAACTCGATACGCCTGATTCCTTTGTGGAACTGGAATTTGTATATATTCATTATACTGCAAATATGTCGCCTTATGACGGTTTTTTTGAATGTTCCGATCAAGATCTTACCAAATTGTGGTATGCATCAGCATGGACATGTCAGATTGCTACTTTGGAAAACTCTCAGTCCTGGGATACTCTTTGCGGCAGACTGCTGCTGCGTGCGCTTACCAAGGGAAATGACGCGGGAGTTTACAAAGCAGGTATCAATCTTACGGACTACAAAATGTCCTTTGAAGGAGCTATCGCTTACAACCCCCACATGGGCTCCGGTATCGGACTTCTGCTTCGTGCCGGCGACATCACCGGCGGCTACGCGGTATTTTTCAATTTAGACGGTACCGTACAGGCTTATAAGAGAAAAAACAATGTATACAAGTTATTAAAAGAAGCAGCCGTTGATTTTCAAGTAGTCGACAACCGATTCTATGCCATTGAAGCGATTGCTCAGGGAAAGGAATTTACCATAAAAATTGACGGTAAAATCGCACTGACCTTTTCAGACGACGAATATTCCCGCGGTACTTTCGGATTCTGTCAAACTACAGAAAAATGGGCTTTGGCTAAAAATCTCACTGTTTCAGATCTCAACGGCACCGTTCTTTGGCAGGACGATTTCCGTCATGGTCTGGATGCCTATGACTTTACCCGTTCGGCTCCCTTTGTATCCGACGGTGCAAAGCGTGACCGTCTTCCCTGGATCGGTGATCTTGATTGGGCAGGCAGAAATATTTATTACGCTTTTAAAGATTATATTGCCATGCCCGAATCTCTACGGATGTTTGCTTTTAATCAAACACCGGAAGGCTTTATTTGGGGAACCTGCTACCCGGAAAACACAAAGAAGCCCGATATCGGTGAATACGGATATTATGAATCCGATATCTTTTCAGCATGGATCATTCCCACTCTTGCCGACTATCTGTTGTTTACCGGCAATACATCGTTTGCCGAAGAGATTTATCCTAACATCAAAGCCGATGCCGATTATCTCTGGCGTTTTGTAGAAGCCGACGGTCTGTTTAACCAGCGTTATGCCACCAGCAAAGGCCTGTGGGATCATGTTCTCAATGATATCGGGAAGTTCGCCTATAACAACCTGATTGTCTCCGATGCGTTCAGCGAAGCCGCATTTATTGCAGAAAAATTAGGAAAGCAAGAGGATGCCGCGGAATTCACTCGCCGCAAAGAGCGTATGCATAAAGCTATTCGAAAAGCTTTCTGGGATGAGGAAAAAGGCTGGTTAACCAAGAGTACTGTCGATCGAGACATGTGTGAAATGGCCAACTCTCTTGCCCTTTCCATTGCTTTCTTTGAAGATAAAAAAGACGCAAAAAGAGCTCTTGACGCATTGTTAGCCCGTACGCCGGGACACGGCAAGATTACCGCGCTGATGATCCGCGGAGCATATATGTATGATTTTGACCGGGAAGCAATCGGCACATTAATTCAACCAGGCTATCAATATGTAAAAGACCAGGGAGATTTTATTGTCTATGATGCTCTGGAAAATCCCAATTTTGATTTTTCTTCTCATCAGATGCATCCGGCCAACTGGATCAAAGCGTTAAAAGATTGGCGCGGTCCGCATACCACTTGGGAGTGCATGACTTACCCGCCGCAGAAGCACAGTTACGGCGGAGCCTGGGGCGATCGTTCTCATCCGGATACCGCGGTGGCACATATCCTTTCCGGCTATGTTTTAGGCGTTTTGCCTGATGAAATCGGCTTCCGGTCCTTTACTGTAAAGCCCCATACCAGCGGACTTTCCTGTGCCAGAGGAATCGTTCCTACCGCATACGGTGATATTGAACTGGAATGGCAAAAAGAAAATGAGTTTCTTACCCTCAATTTAACCTTTACGGGCAGCAATACGCTGACCGATATACGGCTGAATAAGAAGGATGCCCATGAATTTGTGGTGACCTGCAACAAAAAACGACTTTTTGCCTGCGGGGAGACGGACGGATACATTATTTTTAAATAAATGTCAAATTGGTATTGTACTTTTCAGGAAACTATGATACAATAGGAACGAAGAAGCAGGACCTTCGCATGGAGTATAAATATAATTTTAAACAAAGAGGTGTTTTATAAATGTGCAAAGTAACCGTATCCTTAAGCGAATCTCAACAGATCAAGAATTTCGTAAATATCGTAAATAAATATGCCTTTGATATGGATCTTCGTTCCGGCAGATACGTAGTAGACGCAAAAAGTATTCTCGGTATTTTCAGTCTTGATCTTTCCAAGCCGGTAGAGCTTGAAATTTTTTCCGAAGATAAAGAAGCCATTGATAAATTCATGGAAGATATTAAACCTTATTTGGTTTGACCTTTACCATCACGCAAGCCTTATCGAAAAAGACAAAACGTTTCGATAGTCGCTGTGCCCAAATTCGGAATTACTCTTACACCAAAAGACTGTATATCTACAAAAAAGAAGGCACAAAGGTGTCTTCTTATTTTTTAGGAGGAACTATGACTTTTACGGAAATCGCCCTTACGGTACTGTATTTGCTTCAGCAAGCCGGAATTCCGCTGAATATGGAACAAATCAGCAACGCACTATACTATGCCGGCAACTATACTTATATGGACGCCGCTATCGCGGTGAACAGTTTA
Organism: uncultured Selenomonadales bacterium; assembly: GCA_905200615.1. Classification (GTDB taxonomy): domain Bacteria; phylum Bacillota; class Clostridia; order Christensenellales; family QALW01; genus UMGS1322. The sequence goes on from CAJKLB010000049.1 coordinate 7,303, forward strand.
GAGGAAAAATCTCTTATTTTTAAACAGTCCTCCCCTACCGGTGATCTTTACAATATAACCGTTTCCGGACGGATCAACCTTTCACGGCTGACCAACGAAGTGCGAGGATCTGTTCGCAAAGCGATTACAGCTTATTGTGAAAAAAATATAAAAGCCTTAAGTCTGGAATCCAGCACCGCAACCCATATTTCTTTCGACGGGAATCAATATCAAGTAATCCTGAGTGCTTTTGACAAGGGCAATCTGTTAGGTCAGTTCGTGTTGAATATTTCCGACGGTGATGAGGCGCGGCTGATATGCAGCAATTGGAAAAAACATGCGGATGAAGCCATTGCCGCTCTTTACACAACCCTTATAAAGGATACGTAATGTTATTTACCGGATCAAATTTTTGTATCGGATCTTCACAATAAATCAGCATATCTGAATCCCGGCACAGGATTTTTCCTGTGCTTTTTTTTATGGAAATAAAATTCAGATTTTTATCTAAAACATAATTGATTTCATATCCGCTGAAAATAAGCTTTTGCTCTCTTAAAAACAGTTCTCCGATCTGCCGGGGCATTTTTATTTTTTTAATCAGCGTCATCTGCGCGTCAAACATTTCAATATAACTGTAAAATTCATTATTCAGCAGAATATAAATAAAATCAGAAAAAATCACCGTTTGCGGCATTTCATCTAAAACGGTTTCCTGAACGATCTCCATATTTTTTATTTGAAAAAGCTTGTTATCATGATAGGAAACCGCATACAAAACTTCTCCTTCCGCCGTAAAATCGCAGATATGTTCTCCTACTCGTATGCTCCGAAGAAGGACCCCTTCTAAATTATATTGATAAACCGTCCCCGTATCCGGGCTGGATGTATAAATAAAAAAAGAATCCGCATAGATACGATTGCAGCTTTTTTGAACACTGTATGTTCTAAACAGCAATCGCATCTTGTCATCATAGCAAAAAACGGTACTGTCATTTAAAAAATAGAATTTACTCTGGGCAAAAAAAACACCTTTGCAATGCTCTATCGGCAACAAAAAAGTCTTTCCGTCTAAAAAAACAAAAACGTCACACACACTTTTTTTCGCATACCACACACTATCACCTCAAGGCAGTATATGAAAATAAAATGCTTTTTGCTCCCTTATATAGAAAAAATGGTTTATTGATTATAAAGATTAAAATACTTTCTTGTATATTCTCTTTTCTTCTTGTTTTCAACGCTAAAAAAGAAAGAGCTGTCCTATAAAAACAGCTCCTTATACTCTACAGTTACTACTCAGAAAAACTTTTTATTCGGCAATTGCCGCGGGCTCTTTATAAACAAGTTTCGGTTTTTCTGTTTTTTCTACCGCTTCTGGTGTAATAATGCATTTTTCCACATTTTTCAAAGAAGGAATTTCATACATAATATTCATCATAATTCCCTCAATAACCGAACGCAATCCACGCGCGCCCGTTTTAAGCTCAATAGCTTTTCGGGCAATCGCCGTAAGAGCTTCATCCGTAAACTCCAGTTTTACACCGTCCATTGCCACCAAAGCAGCATATTGCTTTGTAAGTGCATTTTTTGGGGTTTTCAGAATATCCACCAACATTTTTTCATCCAAAGCATGCAATGTTACCGTTTGCGCCAGACGTCCGATAAGTTCGGGAATCAAGCCGAATTTCTGCAAATCATGAGGCGTTACTTCCTCAAAGACGGTACCAATATCATTCGTTGTGGCAACCGGATTCATAGAAGAGCCGAACCCTACGGTCTTTTTCCCCACACGGCGCTGTATGATTTTTTCCAAGCCGTCAAAAGCACCGCCGCAAATGAACAGGATGTTAGTAGTATCAATCTGGATAAACTCCTGATGCGGATGCTTTCTGCCTCCGTTGGGAGGCACATTAGAAAGCGTCCCTTCCAGAATCTTAAGCAGCGACTGCTGTACGCCTTCTCCGGAAACATCTCTTGTAATGGATGGATTTTCGCTTCTACGGGCAATTTTATCAATCTCATCAATATAAATAATTCCCCGTTCAGCCTTTTCCACGTCATAATCCGCAGCCTGTATCAAGCGTAAAAGAATATTTTCAACATCATCACCTACATAACCGGCTTCGGTAATTGTTGTCGCATCGGCAATGGCAAACGGAACATCTAATATTTTAGCAAGAGTCTGCGCCAGATACGTCTTTCCCGTTCCGGTAGACCCAATAAGCAAAATATTACTCTTTTGAATTTCTACCTCAGGTTTTTCTTTTCCCTTTTGGGCGTTAATCCGTTTATAATGATTATACACACCTACCGAAAGAGCAATTTTCGCATTATCCTGTCCTACCACATACTGATCCAGAACGGATTTTATCTCCGCAGGTTTAGGCAATGCAATTTTTTCTTGTTTTTGTACATCGTGATGTTCCTCTTCCAAGGATTCCACACAATCCTGTACGCATTCCTCACATATATAAATTCCCGGTGGGCCGGAAACAAAAGCAAGCCCTACCTGTGCGGGAGTCCTGCCGCAAAACGCACATCTTATTTCTTCCATTTAAAACTCCTTACTGCCTTTTTGAATAAATCTTATCCACAATACCGTATTCCAAGGCTTCCTGCGCATCAAGATAATGATCCCGCTCACAGTCCGCTTCCAACTGTTCAAAAGTTTTTCCTGTATTTTCCGCAAGAATTCTATTCAGCTTATTTTTACACTTCAGTAACTGCTCCGCGTGAATCAAAACATCAGTAGCCTGACCTTTTGCACCGCCAAGTGCCTGATGAATCATGACCTCGCTGTTGGGCAGTGCGATCCGCTTTCCCTTTGCTCCTGAAGAAAGCAATACAGCTGCCATGGAAGCGGCCATACCGATACAAATGGTTGAAACATCACATTTGATATACTGCATCGTATCATAAATAGCCATTCCCGCGGTTACAGAGCCGCCCGGACTGTTGATATAAAGCATAATATCCTTTTCCATATCCGTCGCTTCTAAAAAAAGCAATTGCGCAACAACAGTATTTGCCAGATCATCGTTAATTTCACCTGACAAAAATACAATACGATCTTTCAGCAGACGGGAATAGATATCATAAGAACGTTCTCCTCTGCCGTCCTGTTCAATTACATAAGGAATTAATGCCATTATGTTTCCCCCAAATTATTGTTCTTGTTTCTTCTCTTCCGTCTTCTTGGCCGCCGGCTTTTTCGCTGCAGGCTTCTTCTCAGCGCTCTTTTTTTCCTTTTTTTCCGCAGGCTTTTGATCGTCCGCGTCAGATTTTTCCTCTTTTGCTTTCGTTGACGCCGCTTTTTTGGTTGCCTTCTTCGCGGGATTTTTTTCCTTTAAGAACGCAAGTGTTTTATTCATAACGGCCATCTCTTTAAAATATTCTTTCTGATCTTCCGTCACGGATTTCCGGAAATCTTCTGCCGATTGCCCATAATTCTTCGCATATTTTTCAATTTCAGCTTCTATTTCTTCTTCTGTCGCTTCAATCTTTTCAGCCTTTATAATCTCGGCAAGGGTAAGACGGATTTTTACGGTTTTCTTTGCCCCTTCACGATACATATCACGCATCTGCTGGAGCGTCATACCGGTATACTTTAAGTAATCATCCAACTTAAGTCCCTGATAGCTCATGCGCATTTCCATATCCCGGATTTGAGAATCGATTTGCTGTTCCACCATACAATCGGGAATATCGATCTCCGCGTTTTCGGCAATTGCCTCAATTCTTTTGTTTTCCATTTCAGAATCGGCTTGGTTCTTTTTCCGTTCTTCAAGTTTTGCCCTGATATCCGCTTTATATTCAGCAAGAGTATCAAATTCCGAAACATCTTTTGCAAATTCATCATCAAGTGCGGGAACCTGTTTTTCTTTTATGCTTAAAACTTTAACGTCAAAAACAGCTTCTTTCCCCTTCAGTTCCTCCGCATGATAATCCTCGGGGAAGCGCACGTTTATTGCCTTTTCTTCTCCGATATTCATGCCTATCATCTGCTCTTCAAAACCGGGAATAAAGCTGCCGGAACCAATCTCAAGCGTTTGATTCTCCGCTGTGCCGCCCTCAAACTTCACGCCGTCAACACTTCCGGAATAATTCAGGCCGACGGTATCACCGTTCTGTACGGGACGTCCCTCTATATCCTCAAAGCGTGAAGCATGATCCAACGCGTGCTGCACTTCATGCTCCACTTCTTCATCGGTTACATTATACTCAACTAAATCAACCTTTATACCTTCATATTTGCCGAGTTTAACTTCCGGCATCAAAGTAACGGTGGCTTTCACCTGTACAATACCGTCATCGGTGATATCCTCCAGTTCAACATCGGGTCTGTCCACCGGTTCAAGGGCATGTTCTTTTATCGCGTCCTCATATACTTTGGGAAATACGCTGTTAAACGCATCCTCAAAAAACACGCCTGCGCCGTAATACTGCTCCACCATCTTTCGGGGAGCTTTTCCTTTGCGGAAGCCGGGAATCACATATTTACTGCGGTTTTTCAAAAAAACTGCCTCGGTTGCCTGATCCATATCCGCCTTACTGATCTCAAATGTAAGAACGGCCTGATTTTTTTCATTTTTCACCATAGTGCTCATAAAACTTTACCTCCAAGTAATTTATCCAAACAATCAGGCATAATTATAGCACATACAAGCCTTTTGTGCAATCACAAAACTTTAATTTTTACCAAACTTTCGTGTTTTTTTACGTCAAATCTCCTCTTATATCAAAAATTCTTTCAATGTCAAGGTTTTTATGCTATAATAATTTCGCTAAAACTTACACAACGGAGGAACTCACTTATGCCAATGGACGGTCTCACCATCGGCGCCGTATGCTGGGAATTAAACACGCTGCTTGCCAATGCAAAAATTGATAAAATTAACCAACCGGAAACAGATGAATTGATATTTTTCTGCCGTAAAAACGGAAAGAATTACAAATTACTGCTATGTTCCAATCCCAGCTTTGCAAGAATCGGCATTACAGCCTCAACCAAAGCTAATCCGCAGTCAGCTCCGGCTTTCTGCATGCTGCTGCGTAAACATTTACTTTCTTCCCGTCTATTGTCTTTCTCTCAAGAGCATAATGAACGCATCATCAACATTAAATTTGAAGGATTGAATGACTTTAACGAGCCCGAACAAAAAGTATTGATTTTAGAAATTATGGGAAAACACAGTAATATTATTCTTACTGACACCGCCGAGAAAATTCTTGACAGCATCAAGCATGTAAATGCACTGATGAGCCGTGTACGTCAAATTCAACCGGGTCTTTCCTATACGCTTCCGCCTTCACAGGGCAAGCGTGATCCTTTCAATGAAGAAATTCCTGCAATAGAACCCACTGTCCGCATGATATGCGATACCTTTACCGGTATTTCCCGTCAAGCCGCCGAAGAAATCAAATTTTTAAGTGAAACACAGGGATTTCACCATGCTTTTTCCGATTACATCCGCAAATTCCGGGAAAAATCCTTTTCCCCCGTTTTGCAGGTAGATGAGAGCGGTATCCCTGTTGATTTTTTTGCCTTTGAACAAAAAAGGGTTCTTCCTGATTTTCAGCTTGCACGAGCCACTCTTTCAGAAGCAATTGATGACTATTTTTTAAAACGCGATGCGGCTCAGCGCCTAAGAGAGCGTGCCCACGGGCTGAAAAGCAAGCTTTCCGGATTCATGGAAAAATACTTAAAAAAAAGAGTACAGCAGCAGGAAAAACTTTTAGAATGCTCGGATATGGAAAAATACCGTGTTTGGGGCGAATTGATAACCGCAAATATTTATCGGATTGAACGCGGCGCAAAATCCGTGAGAGTGCAGAATTATTATGACAATATGAATTTTTTGGATATTCCTTTAGATCATACGATCTCACCCGGTGCAAACGCGCAGAAATATTTTAAGCAATATAACAAATTGAAGACAGCCTCCCGATTGCTCCGCGCACAAATGGAAGAAAATGAAAAGGATATCGACTTTATTTCAGAACAACTTGAAAATCTTGAAAAATGCGAATGTGATGACGATATTTCTCAAATACGCAACGAATTAGCTGCCGCCGGATATATAAAGCCGCAGAAAGGAAAGCAAAAAATCCCGGAAAGCAAACCCATGCATTTTATTTCTTCCTCCGGTATTGATATTTTTGTAGGCAAAAATAATACACAAAATGATTTTCTTACCCTGCGCTTTGCCGATTCCGATGATTTGTGGCTCCACGCAAAAGATATTCACGGTTCCCATGTAATTGTGCGCTCCGACGCGCCGGACCCGAAAACCATAGAAGAGGCCGCAAAACTGGCTGTATATTTTTCAAAAGGCCGTTTATCCGCCTCCGTTCCCGTAGACGCCACCTTGCGGCGTTACGTAAAAAAGCCCTCCGGATCACCGGGCGGAAAAGTAATTTATACCAATCAGACCACCTACTATATTACCGTGAGTGAAAACGATATCCGAGCACTCAAAAGGTTGTAAAACCGGAGAATCTGAATATTATTTCAATACGCTTAAAAAAGGAGCCAATGCTCCTTTTTTAGTTCTTTTTAAAGAACACCGTATTTTCTTTTATTCCGATGCCCCAACATTTCAGAAAGTCCCTGTTTTTTCACATTGCGTCGATCTGCAAAAAATGCGGCGTTACCGCCGCAAATAATGAAATTTCTGCTTTTTACTCGGTCGGAAAGTCATTGGTTCCGACCATATATAAATAATAGCTCGTATATTCAGTCAAAGTTTCCATACTGTAAAACGGATTAACCTGCAAATCGCCATCATATCCATTGGGTTTATAGTTTTCAACGGGGAAAACACCGTATATCGAAAAATCAATAGAAGAACCTTTTGAGGACATATACACCATAAAGTTATCAAACAAAATAGGGTCTACATACTCCGTATTTAAAGTTTTTCGGTCTTCCTCCGCATTTCTTACTACAATTTGATGGGCTATTTCAGTACGCCAAAAGCCGGTTAAAAAGAATAGATCTTCTATGCCATCTTCATTCCAATCATATTTATAAGCATATTTAACGTTGATATTCGGGAAAACAGTAATTATTCTCCCGTCCGCGTCGAAATAAAAGGTACTGTACCACGATATGTACTTATTGAAATTTTCTATTGAAAGTAAATACGATCCGTCATTAAACTCTATTCGATTAATTTTAAGATTCGAGGGAACTGAAAACAGATAATCTAACAAATCAATCTTCTGTAAATCAGCTGTTTTACAATAATAGTCCGGCGCCAAAGAAATTGTTGCTCCTCTATTTCCTTTTGCGGTTATATAATACGAAAGATCGCCTCCCTTTACTCTGGAAATACCACTAAAATACTCCGCCACATATATACATTTATAGAAAAGAGTAAATTGATCGCGATTCCTTGGATCCGGAATAGTATTCTCTCCGCTTAGAGATTCATAAAATGTTATATTTTCTGACGCAGGTATGGCCAAAAACTTTTCATTTATCATTAAAAGCTTTTGGTTCGACGGTTCCGGAAGCTCCGTTCTCTGCTGCTGTTCGGGAGGTTCGGTAGGAGATACCGGCGTAGGCGTGGGCTCTTCGGCGGGAGCCGCACTACAGGCCGTTAACAAACACAGAACCACAAGCCCCGCCATAACCTTAATACTTTTCATGTGTTCATCTCCTGCTCATACATTTTCAGCGCGTCAAAGTAAATCCCGTAATGGCGCACCAGCACGCTTAACTGTGTGCTGGCGTTGCTGCTGTTATGCTGCGCCAACAGATCTCTTATCTCTCTTTTATTAGATTATATCAATGAAGAAAAAATTTTTCAATATATTATTATAAAATTCACAACTTATTCACAAAAAAATCAGCCGGTTTCGA
>CAJKLB010000050.1 GCA_905200615.1 uncultured Selenomonadales bacterium
CCCATAAATATCTTATTCAAATAAATCTATGCTTATTATTATTCTAATTTAAAACATTTTATAATACTGCAATATTTTTCTACGAATAATAACAATCAAAACTAAAAAATTCTAAAATATTTTAATTCACACTCGGTACCGAGAACACCCCTTCTCGGTACGATAATACTTGAATACCTTCCACATTTCAGTCCTCACTCCCTCATAGGGAGCGACATGAACTGTGTGTTCCAAAACCTTGTGGGACTTCAATTTCAATCCACGCTCCCACACGGGGAGCGACACTCAAACAGTGCATAGTGAACACAGGCACGGACATTTCAATCCACACGCTCTCGTTAGAGAGCGACTCTGCGTAAGCCCGGTAGGAATCCCTCCCCATTTTCCGTTTCAATCCATATTCCCTCATGGGGAACGACGAGATGAAACTCGATACAATTGGCAAAAATATCAATTTCAATCCACGCTCCCGCACGGGGAGCGACGAATTCTAAAACAGCTGCCGTGTCATTTGTCACATTTCAATCCACGCTCCCGCACGGGGAGCGACGGCAGGAATTTCTAAGGTAATCCTTACAGTAAAGAAAAATAAACTATATCATTTAAAAGAAACAACATCATCGCATAAATTAAGCTGTCTTTTTCCTTTGTTTTTTGCCTGATTTTTATATCCAATCAGTGCGAACTTTCCGGAAAGTTCATGAAAGCTTCCTCTTCGCACCCTCATAAGATGATAGCATCTTCCGGTGAATAAGTATTTTTACATCCGAAATGCTCGATCTTTTTCTTATACTGATTTCCTAAATAATAAAAACGCAGGCTATCTTTTTCCGGATCCATAATTGAGCAAAGCTTTTCCTGAAGCAGGCGGCATTGCGAAGGATCCAGCAGGCATTCAAAAACCGAATTTTGTACCCGTTGCCCATAATTCACACACTGTTTTGCAATTTTCCGCAAGCGTGTCCTGCCGCAAGCCGTTTCCGTATTCACATCATAAGTAATCAAAACCAACATTTTTTCACTTCCACAAAAAAGGCGGATATTCATTTAAATCACCGCGAAGTGTCCGGGCAAGCAGTAATGCCTGCACATACGCTACCAATCCCCATGGGATTTTTCTGCCAGATAAGGATGTGTAATAATATCCCGCTTTTTCTCCTGCCAGTTTTTAAGAAAAAGCCGTCTTGCCTGATCTGTTAATGAAACACTTCCGTTTTCCCGCCAGATAAAATCCGTTTCCTTCAGCATTCGATTATTAATTATGGTCAGCACAAAGCGATCCGCCATACAAGGACGCAGTTCTTCCATCAAATCCAGCGCCAGAGAGCTCCGCCCGGGACGATCCCGATGCAGGAATCCTACATACGAATCTAATCCTACACTTTCCAAGGCAGCAGCGCAATCATTGGAAAGTAAAGCATACGCAAAGGAAAGCATCGCATTGACCGGATCGAGCGGCGGACGGCGGTTACGGCCGCGAAAACAAAACTCTTCTTTTTTATTGAGAATCATCTCATTAAACACGCCGAAATAAGCTGTTGCGCCCGTTCCCTCCAATCCCCGCAAACTATTAAGATCCGTTTCTTTCAAAACATTGGGAAGAAGATTTTGTATTTTTTGAGAAACCTCTTCCAACATTTGCACATTCAAACGCATTGCATGATCCCGGCGGGTACGTTCAATACTCCAGCGGGTATTATATAACTTTCCAAAAATCATATTTCTGGCAATTCGGCAACTTTGTTCCCAATGATCCGCCATCCGGTACTGCGCACGGCGCAGCAAAACATTTCCGTTGCTTTCTCCGCTGATTCTTGCCAAAAATTTACCGCCCGGTGTACAGAAAGAAAGAGAAATTCCCCGTTCGGCGCAGGCCCCCATCAAAGCGGGAGAAGCTCCCGGATAAGAAAAACATAAAATTCCCGAAAGAGTATGCAGCGGATAACGAGCTAAAATTTGTTTTTGCTGATTCGCTACCACATTTTCTCCATCCAGTGTCAAATAAATATCCTCTGAAGTAACAAACAGAGTGTTCAGAAGTTTTCTCATAATTCTTTCTCCAATGCCTGTTTCAGATATTCCGCGACATCTCTCTTTCGCATCAACCCGGGCAAACACAGGTCTTTTAAGGAACAGGCATTACAGAATTTTGCCGGTTTTACTTTAGGGGTATGCCCTCGCCGGAACAGCTGATGCATTTCTTCCGCGCAATCCTGCACTCTTTTACGCAGCTGATCGGTAAACAGCACTTCACTCCTGCGCCTTATTTCACCGTAAAACAACGCTCCCTTTGTAATAGAACAGCACAGCATTTCTTCCAGGCAAACAGCCTGAGCGCAAAGCTGCAATTCGTCAGCGGAATTTTCTTTAGGTGCTCCTTTTTTATACTCTACCGGGAAGGGATCCCAAAGCCCATCTTCCCCGCGCAGCGAAATTCCTTCCCCGGAAGCATGGAACTCTACTACATCACATTGCCCGGAAAGTTTCAGGGTATGAGAAACGATCGGCAGTCCCCGTAATATCAATAGATCTCCCCGCCGCTCCCGTTCCTGTTCATCATGCGCGCGTTTGTGAAACAACTCCCCTTCCACCGTCCGAAGATTTTCATTCCATTGCTTTTCAATATGAATCAAAGCCCATTGCCTTGGGCAGAATGCGAAATGCTGCAGTCCCGAAAGCTGGAGATATTCTTCCTGCATCATTCTATTCTGCGACAGGTAACGCCTTGAGGCAGAGATTCTTCTGAAACGGTAACAACATAATCATCATAGCTTCGGGCAGGAGAAGAATCCTGCGGAATTTTGCGCGCAATTTTTACGGTATCAAAAAGTTTCCAAGCCGGCGCGCAGCCCAGTTCGGAATCATGCCGGAAGATAATCAATTCCCGCACCGCCATTTTCCCCCGGGCGGCAGAACGGTCATATTCAAACATATTGAGAATGGCCTGCCATAAAAGCGCCAGATCTTCCTCGGAAAATCCGGTGGTTTTTCTGGCCAGGTTAGCCGAAATATATCCTTCACACCGGTAAAGGGCATAGGGAACAATATATTTTTTGCCCATTTCGGTATCTTTCTTTTCTGCATCCGCTTCCGTAGTAATGGCCATTCGTGTAATGGTCACCTCCTGCGGAACTATCGGTTCCACACTTTTAGCAAAGCCAAGCTGTACCGGTCCCCGAACCTGACCGCAGTTCAGAGCGCCTTTTACCATGGTCGTCATCACAGCACCGAAAGTACGAATATCAAAAAAGTTTTTGCACATCCAATCACGTACCACCGCGTCTACATCCACGCCTTCGGCTTTCTTTCTTTTCACTGCCTTTTTAAGCTCTTCCGGTTTCTGCGCGGAAGCATCGGAAATATCCGCCGCCAGAAACCCTTCGTTATCGCTGCGGTTCAGAGGCACTCCGTCCTTTACATAAATTCGATATCCCGCACTGTCTTCTTTAACGGTTTCTACATAATTACGGATTTTTCTTTTCAAGCAAACATCGGAAACCAGTCCTAATCCGGTTTCCGGATCCACGCGAGGCATATTGCCAGCGTCAGGATCGCCGTTGGGATTTCCGTTTTCCACATCAAATAAAATAACAAATTCATAACGGTTGCGAATGGTTTGGCTCATATTAATTCTCCTCCTTTTTTTGATATCGCTGCTGTAACTGATGATAATAACCCAGCTGAAATACACCCTGCTGCTGAAGATTCATATAAACCGGAAATTCTTCTCCCAGAACAGCCAGCAGTTCGGTTATCTGCTTTTCAAAGAAAATCCGCTGTCCGTCGCTCAGCTTTTTCAAATGTTTTTGTGCCAGATTAAGCAGGACCGGGAAAACAATAGACGGTGTCGCGGAAGCTGAATTGAAATACCGATCCTTTATGGTAGCATTGATGCCGGGATTGGCTGCGGATTGAATAGCTTCCAGCACAGAAAAAAGCCGTCCCAGCGTGTAATACAAGTTGGTGCTTTGGGGATTCAGAGACACAGATAAAACCTCCTTTGGTACATTTGGATTAGAATTCTGCAAATAAAACGCTTTGATCACGGCGGCACGACCGGGAGTTATCTCCCGCTCCGCCCGAATTCGCAGTTCCACTGCGTTGAGAAGTGTTGCCGGATACCGAATATTATTAAGAATTGCCCGTAAAGTTTCTCCCGCTAATTCCGGAGCCGGATCCTGATCCCGTGAATTTTTATTGACGGTTTCCGAAAGGATTTTCCATAAAGGAAAAGTTTCAAACGGATAAAACGACGGCTTTATAATCTTCAGCCGTTCCTGATGCGCCTGTACGTTCCGCAGAATACCGCCGAAATTATTATGCAGGAAAAACCGTACCGAAAGACGCCCCGCGTTGGGCGCCAATCCCAGAATATAAAAATCCATATCGGGATCCAGCAGTGTTTCTTCATAGGTAACGGAATTTCCCCGGCAAAGATTCTGCAGCATACTCTGCAGTTCTTGTTCGGTATAAGGAAGCTCTTTCCCAAACATTCCCATGCCGAATATACCGGAATACGCCGGCTTGCCGTTTTTTGCCCAAAATAGCACGGTGGTATCTCCAATATAGCAGTTATATTCCCGGTTAGAAATCAGATAATTCAGCGCGGACGTATAAGCGAAAGCGGCGTATTTTCCGGTAGGCGCATTAAAATTCTGCTCTTTTCCGTAGGAACAAAAAGCCGGAGCATTAAAAGACACCAAAGCGGCTCCGCTGGATTGCGCTCCCCGTACACCTTTTACAGCCGGATGAATATTCTCTATGGGAACCTTTTCTCCCGTCACCAGACAAATCATTTCCGAACCGTTTCCACCGGCATCATAATAGCGCTGCCACGCTTCCCGAACAGCGTGATCCTCATGAATAAATTGCCCTTGATAGCGAAATATCAGATTCTCACCGGATAGAATCTCATCCATACAATTCTGCAGGGCGGGATGTTCCTGCGTTTTTTCCGGTTCCCATTTTTGAAAAAAGGCCAATAATGCTCTGGCTGCCGGGGAATCTGCCGAGCTAAGAAGCTTTTCATGCAAAGCCTTACAAGCGGCAAAACACTCTAAGCTGCGCTGTGGATTTCCTTTTTGATCAAAGCCCAGCACATAGCCCGAATGATCGCAAAGAAAATTCGCTCCTATTCCGGCCGTACGTGTTGTCGGAGCCGGAAGTTCAAAGATTCGCGGAACCAGCACCTTCTTTTTTCCTTTTTCCTGTTCTTCTTTTAGGGAAAACGCCTGCTCGATTTCCCCATCTTCCGTCAAGTCAAGCGCAGCGCTCACTTTTATAGGCGCCCATCCCCGAGGCGGTATTTTTCCATCCGACCGTAACGTTTCATAGCAGGAAACCAAAGCCTGTAAAATCATCTTCTCACCTCCTTACTGTTCCACGCAGGAATTTCCAGAACGCCGTCGCGCATAACGGCACGGAAAAAACACGGCTTGATATCCTGCGGATCGGAATAATCCATATCCCACAGCATCCATCCCAGATCCCTCTGCCCCGTCAACTCGGCAGGACACGGAGGAATTTCACCGCATAGCGTAAAATTTACAGGAAATTCGCGGCACCCGAAATACGGCTGATGATAAAATTGTCCCTTTCGTATCCGTCGTTTGATGATATCCTGAAATTTACCGGGATTATCGCCGGGAGCGGCCTGATCGGTTAATTCAAAGTGCGCTTCAATGACATACCGCACATCCCGCAGCAGCAATGCCGCACGCTGCTGAATTTCATCCGCAGCAGAAAGCCACAATTCACCCTTACCGTTCTTCATGACAGTCCGCGCTGTCCGCACCGAAATTTTTTCCTTTACTTCATTGCGGCGCAGATTGAAGAATCGGATCGGCGCACAAACAAAAATACGATCTACGATCCATTTCATGCCCGGATGCCAGTAAATCGCTTCCAAAATCCCCCGTGCCGCTGAAGGCGTTATAATATCATAACTTACTCGTTCCGCTTTCATCTCGGGTCGGGTGAAAAGCGCGTAATCCCCCCATACTTCCAATTGAACGGCCATATTGTTCACTTCCCTTCTCTAAATAAATTCCGCCTTTCCGCTGTCCGCCTCCAGCGAAAGACCGGTTGCCTCATGATACAGATTCAAATTTGTTAAAATCGCTGTTTCTCCGTCCGGCAAATCCAAATCGCCCGCGTGATATAACGCCCGAAAATGCTGTTCATAAACGGAAACGCCATACTGCTGCAATCGGCGAAACAGCTGTCGACTGTGTTCTCCCCCGCGCAGCCGATCTACAAGTGCGGCGCCCTCGTTTAACGGAATATAAACCGTGCGTGTGTTGCTTTCAATCAAATGAAATTGCTCCGCGATCGTTCGAAACGGCATCGCAGAATTCCGGATCAGCTGAAGAATTTTCTTTTGATCCTGCGCGGCTTCTCCTTTTAAATCCAACAATTCATGAAAATAGTTGAAAATGGCTTGTTTGCTATCCAATTCTTCAAATTGGGAAATGGTCCGCCTTCCCGCAGCAATCGGAATTGAAAAAAGCGGCGGAGGCGCATCCGGGCCTCTGAAAACAGTAACAACAGACTCAATGGGTTGCCGTTTTCCCTCCCGGTTGCATCGTCCGGCAGCCTGCAAGATTGAATCCAGCCCGGCTTCCTCCCGAAAAACAGTAGGAAAGTCTACATCCACTCCCGCCTCAATTAAGGAAGTGGAAACCACCCTGCAGGCAAGTCCGTTTTGCAGGCGAAAACGGATTTGTTCCAATATGGCCCGGCGATGCGCCGGATACATTAAAGTGGAAAGATGATAAGCCCCTTCCGGTTCCAGCTGCTCCCAAATAATCCGTGCGCTTTTCCGTGTATTTACAATACAGAGTACCTGTTTTTTCTCCTGCATTTTGTCTGCCAATTCTCTCCAGCTGAGCGTTCCCGCTTTCTGAAAGCACGTGCGGCGGAAATTCTCTTGACAAACAATCCCTTCCGAACAGATTTCTGTCTGCGGATATTCGGGCAAAAATTTTTTAAAAAGATTTCCCAGCGCCGGTTGCGTAGCCGTACACAATACAGCGGATACATGATAAAAACGAATCAACTGAGAAATCGCATATATGCATGGCTGCAAATACGGTATCGGCAGCATCTGGGCTTCATCAAAAATAATGACGCTCTGCGCTAAATTATGCAGCTTGCGGCACTGAGAAGATCGATTGGAAAAAAGAGACTCAAAAAATTCAACTGCGGTGGTAACGATAATAGGAATATCCCAGTTTTCTGCGGCTTTCGCCATCCGAACGATATCCGGAGTGGCTTCTTCTCCAATCTCATATAAAACGCCCGAATGATGCTCCAAAACATTTTTTTCTCCCAAAATATTTCGAAACACCGCGGCGTTTTGCTCAATAATAGAGGTATACGGAACCACATAAATGACCCGTTGAAATCCTTGTGTTTTAGCATGATGCAAAGCAAAAGCTAACGAGGAGACTGTTTTCCCCCCTCCTGTCGGAATCGTCAAAGTGAATAATCCCGGAGCCATCCGATCCCCCTGTTTTTGACAACAGCGAAGAATTTCACAACGGTTTCGATTCAGCGGTGTCTGAGGCGGGAACCATCCTTCACAAAAATGATCCAGCCTGTCCGTCAAAGCCGCAATGGAATCCGCTTGGTTTTCTGATTTTTCCCCTTGCATAAATTCTTCTGTATCCAAAAAATCTGCATCCGTCAAGCAAGAATATAACATTCGTATAAAAAACATCACATCTTCCGGATTTCCATGATTGATGGACGGTGCTTTTGCTTGGGGAAGGTTTATTTCCGTTTGCCACGGAGAATAATCTTCAAGTTTTCCCTTTCCCACGCGCTGCAAGCGCCCTAAAAATGTGGCAGAATCCGAGTTGTCTGTTCGGCTTCCGCCATCGGGAAGCCCCCCGTGATGTCCCATGATTGAAAAAGCCGCGTAGATTTGGTTTTGTTTTATACATTCCGCCGCGCCTGCTGTCGCATGATCAACTCGCTCGGCAGAGCCCCGTATTCGCCGTTGAAATGCATCTGAATATTTGCCGAGATCGTGCGCCCATCCGGCAAGCTGTCCCTGCTCTTCCGCGTCAAAAGCAGCTGCAAAAGACGCTGCTCTTGTTTCGGTCCCGATCAGATGCTCCCGCACCGACTGTCTGCGCCCGTCCAAGGCGATATGCGCAAGAAATTCAGGCACAATCAACAAACTCCTTACATAAAACACATCTATTTACATTATATACAAAAATATTATACCATCTTCATTTTCATTTGACAAGATCTGATAAATATTTTATTGAATATTTGTAAACAAATAGTTTTTTGATTTTTCCGTTTCACAGTGCCGGATCAAAAATAAAGAGGAAAAGACATGCTAAACGCAGCAGACTTCCGCGCAAAAAAATAAAACATCCCCCAGAATCAAACAATTTCTTCTAAGAAATATGATATGATTTTGAAAGATGCTTGATATTCCCTGTTTAAGGAAGATTCTTTAACCACTTTTCGTACTATGTTTCCGGAAAAACAAAAACGGAGCCGTCAGCAATATGCTTAAGCTCCGTTCTTTTCAATACTCGCAGCAGCAATCATCACAGCAGCAATCGTCATCGCTGTCTTCTTCGTGACAGCCGCCGCAGCTGCAGCAATCATGCGTGCATCCGCCTTGGGCATGCTCTAATAATTCCATAATAAACGGCGTGATTTTTTCCATTTCATCATCATCGGGCATGGCAAAAGAAAATTCCCCCTCTTTTTCTTCCATGCGCATAACATATATCCCGTCATCTTCAGCATCCTCGGGGGTTGCTAAAAGGGCGTAATTTTTTCCTTCAAAAGAAAACCGTTCTATCATCATCAGCCCGATTTGATTGCCCGCATCATCCTGAAAATATAATAAATCATCCATTATAAAAAACCTCCGTAACCTTTAAAGTATTTTTGTTTATTATATTGGTTTCTGCAATGATTGGCAAGCTAATTTAAAAAATTTTTTATGGTTTATTTCACCAAAATAATTGCTGCTCTATTTTTTCCGTTTGTTTGCTTGCCTTCAACCGCGTTTTATATTATACTATAATAATAATTCAGTTATTTTAAGAGTAATATTTCTGCTCGGGAAAGGACGTAAAATGAAATATACAAAAATAGGCGGACAGGCGGTAATGGAAGGCGTCATGATGCGTTCCTCTTCTTCCATGGTCATGTCTGTACGCCGCAGTGACGGTTCCATTGTTGTAGAAAAAACAAAGCTCAGCCAAGCGAAATGGCGCAAAACCGTTGCCAAAATTCCTATTGTACGGGGAGTCGTAGCTTTTGTGGATTCCCTGATTCAAGGAATGAAACTTACCTCTCATTCCGCCGAAATGTACGGCGAAGACGCTACAAAAGATTTGGAACCTACAAAATTTGAAAAGTGGCTCTCTAAAACTCTTCATGTAAAAATAGAGACCATTGCTATTGTTCTGGGTATTGTTTTTGGCCTGGCGCTTTCTTTTGCACTGTTTATTTTTCTTCCTTCCTTAGTTTCAAAGGCCGTTTGGAGCATATTGGGCGCTTCTTATGGAATAACGGCTGAAAACGCGACCTTGGGCGTGAAGCTGGCGCTGGATATCTTGGAGGGAATCATTAAAATTCTGATCTTTGTAGGTTATATCGTTGCAATTGCTTTTATGAAAGATATTAAGCGCCTGTTTATGTATCACGGCGCCGAACATAAAGTCATTTCCTGCTATGAGCACGGAGAAGAACTCACCGTAGAAAACGCAAAAAAATATTCCACGTCCCATCCGCGCTGCGGAACCTCTTTCATTTTTATTATTATGGTGATTGGAATTCTGGTAACCGCCATGGCAGATCATCTTTTCGGTTTAAGTACGGCAACACCGGCCGCCATGGTGATTCGCCTTGGGGTAAAGCTTTTGCTGCTTCCGCTGATTGCCGGTATATCCTATGAAATTTTAAAACTGTTGGCTATGAACGATAATGTCGTATTTCGAATTCTGCGCTCCCCTGGTATGCTGCTGCAAAAGCTTTCCACTCGCCAGCCGGATGACAGCATGCTGGAGGTTTCCATTACCAGTTTTAAAAATGTACTGTATATGGACGGTGTTATGAAAGAGCCTCAGGAAGAGAATACGGAAGAAGCAAAAGACCCTGTTGAAACAGCCGCGGAAGACGGTACGGAAACGACTTCATCTTCAGCGGAGGCATTATGACGGTAGGTGAGGCGCTGCTTTATGCGCGGCAGGTTTTAAAGGACGTTCCCGACCGCGATGTGGACGCGGCCTGGATTGTAGGCTGGGTATCCGGACTCAGCCGAAGCCGCCTTCAGCTGGAAAAGGCCATGGAACTGACACAGCAGCAGCAGAACACCTTATGCCGAATATTAGCGCGGCGCGCGAAGCGGGAGCCTCTGCAATATATCTTCGGCCGGCTTCCCTTTTTGAATATCGAACTGAAAACTGACAGCCGCGCGCTGATTCCGCGGGACGAAACGGCTATTTTGACCGAGCTGGCTCTTTCAATCATTACGCAAAAGAAGTATCAGAGCATGCTGGATCTTTGTACCGGTTCCGGCGCTATTGCCTTGGCATGCAAATATAATCTGCCGTATCTTTCGGTATGTGCCTCCGATATCAGCGCAGACGCGTTATCTTTGGCCAAAGAAAACGCCCAAAAATTAGGGCTGGCTGTGGAATGGCAGGAAAGCGATTTGTTTGCCCGCCTTGAATCAAGAACATTTGATTGCATTTTATCCAACCCTCCGTATATTGCTCAGCGCGATTTAGAAAAATTAGAAAAAGAACTTTCTTTTGAGCCGCAGAACGCACTTGACGGCGGCGCCGACGGATTGGATTTTTATCGGGAAATTATCGCCCAAGCCTCCCGACATCTGAATTCCGGCGGTATGTTAATGTTTGAAATGGGTGCCGGTCAACGTGAAGTGATTGAATATCTGATGATAAAAGCCGGATTTTGCGACATCACCGTTACCAATGACTATTCAGGAATCGAACGAATCATACATTGTTTTAAAGAGGATGAATCATGATAAAAAAACTGGAAGAAATGGCTGTGCGCTATGAGGAACTGAATCAAAAACTCAGTGAGCCGGATATCATTGCCGACCGTGAGCTTTGGCAAAAGCTTGCCAAGGAACATTCTTTTTTAGCCCAGATCATGAGCAAATATGAAGAATATAAGAAATTGACGAAACAGCTTGACGACGCCCGGGAGCTGGCTGAGTCCGAAGAGGAAGAAATCGCGCAGCTGGCTCAGCAGGAAATTTCCGATACACAGCTTTTGCTGGAGAAAACCGAAAAAGAATTAAAAGAACTTCTTGCGCCGCGGGATCCTTCGGATGATAAAAACGTAGTGCTTGAGCTGCGTGCCGGTACCGGCGGGGAAGAAGCCGCGCTTTTTGCCGCCGATCTTCTGCGCATGTATATGCGCTATGCCGAAAAAAAAGGCTGGCGCTTTGAAATTACCGATATGAACGGCACGGAAATCAACGGAATCAAAGAAGCTACCTGTCTCGTTTCCGGACGGGAAGTTTTCCGGCATTTAAAATACGAAAGCGGCGCGCATCGAGTGCAGCGGGTTCCCGTTACCGAGTCCGGCGGACGCATCCATACCTCCGCAGCAACGGTGGCCGTTTTGCCGGAAGCGGAAGATATTGATATTACAATCGATCCAAACGATCTTTTAATTGAAACACATCGTTCCACCGGCGCGGGCGGCCAGCATATCAACAAAACGGAATCCGCTGTGCGAATGGTACATTTGCCTACCGGTATTGAAGTAAACTGTCAGGATGAAAAATCACAGATCAAAAACCGTGAAAAAGCCCTAAAAGTTATGAAATCCCGCGTATATGATTATTACCGTTCCCTTGCGGATGAAAAATACAGCGGTATGCGCCGTTCACAAGTGGGAAGCGGCGATCGCAGCGAGCGAATCCGTACCTATAATTTTCCCCAGGGACGGGTTACCGATCATCGTATCGGACTGACGTTATATAAATTGGAAAGCTTTTTAAACGGCGATATGGACGAAATGATCTTCGCGCTCATTTTAGCCGGCAGTACCGGTGATATCGAGACGGTTGCGGAAGAATAAGGATTGCTTTTGATTATTTACCAATTGCAAATTTTCCTTTTTAAAAACAAACAGCGGAATAAAAAATTCTATCATGAACAAAAAAATAAGCAGTGCCTTTCTGTATGGAATCGCCTGCTTTTTTATTTGTACAAAGATATAAAACAGAAACGTTCAGCGTTCATAGTTTCGGCAATAAGGTACTCTTTACAGTCAATAAAAAAGCGGCTGTATAACAACAGGGTTTCGCCCCCTCTTTTTTCCCGTTGTATGCTATCTGATGAAAAGTCAACACCCCCAAGCACCTTAAATAAAAATTTCCCCGGTTTCTCGCTTGATATTTTTCATTTATATCTCTTTTAATAAGTCTGCTGCCGTTGTCTTACAACAAGCTGTAAGAGAGCAGGAGCGAAAAAAGCAATCCTTGCGTCTCCGATACCACTCTTTATTTCCGTTCTATCACAAAAGCGGAATCTTCTCGTGCCGGATACCAAACTATTCCGAAGAGTTTTTCAGAAAGATCAACTCTTACGCAAGCGTATTTTCTTAAGCATTTGAAATTCTTTCTTTGTTCCGATACGTTTTCATAACGAAAAAAAACGGTATGAAAAAATCAAAAAATTTTCTTTTGAAAGCCGAAAACAAGGAAAAGTTAAACTATACCGATAGTATCTTTTCATTCCTTGCCCCTTGTGTCATTTCATCTGCCATTGGCTTCCATCTTTTACGTATATAGAGATCAAGTAAAAGTATACTTACCTTTGGGGGTTTTTCTTATCCATGAAACCTTATAACACCTCTCCCCTTTTTACCGCCTTTTTTTGTTGTTCCATAGCAACAAAAACAATACAAAAAAAACAATATAATAAGAAGATGAAAAATTTTTTATTTTGATATTGACACAGGAAATGGTTTATGCTACACTAAGTGTACTATTGATAATAGAACATTTAGGACGGGAGGGCGGTTATGTTTATTATTGATTTGAGTTCTCGACTTGCTATTTATGAACAAATCGTACGGCAAGTGGAAGAGGGAATTCTAAAGGGATTGCTGCAGCCTAAAGAACAGCTGCCCAGCGTACGCTCACTTTCCCTTGAGCTTGCTCTGAATCCCAACACGGTATCCAAAGCGTATACCGAGCTGGAACGGCGCGGCATTATATATACCGCCGTGGGGAAAGGCTGCTTTATTGCCCCCAATGCCTACACCGTTATTTCCCAAAAGATTACCGAAAATTTTGAGGAATTTTTGCGGCAGGTAAAAAATTATAAAGCGGCGGGCGTTTCTGCGGAAAAGCTGATCTCCCTGATACAGCAACTTTATAAGGAGGAAACCGAATGATACAGGTAAATA
>CAJKLB010000051.1 GCA_905200615.1 uncultured Selenomonadales bacterium
AAAATTTTTAACCCTGAATCTCGCTTGAAATCCAGGGTTATTCGACAGACTGAAGGAGCTGTATGATACAGCTCCCCGAACCCCTCTGTTGGCTACTGAAAATTTTTTATTTCTTATAGACTTTAATGATACGTTCCATTGCCTTTTTCGTATTTTCATGAGTCGAAAAGGCGGTAAGACGGAAAAAGCCTTCCCCGCCCGAACCGAATCCGGCACCGGGAGTTCCTACCACATTTGCTTTTGTAAGAAGCTCGTCAAAAAATGACCAGGAATCCATATGATTGGGGCATTTAAGCCAAATATAGGGAGAATTCTTCCCTCCGGTAAACCACCAGCCGAGTTCATGCATCGCATTCATAATCATTTCGGCATTTTCGCGATAATAATTGATATTGGCTTTAATCTGTACCTGACCTTCCGGTGTAAAAACGGCTTCCGCGCCTTTTTGAGTAATATAAGAAACGCCGTTGAATTTTGTAGTCTGGCGGCGCAGCCAAAGCTTGTTGAGCTCTATACCGTTAACTTTAAGATCATGCGGAACAACAGTATAACCGCAGCGTATTCCCGTAAAACCCGCTGTTTTGGAAAGGGAACAAAGTTCTATGGCGCAAGTGCGTGCTCCTTCAATTTCAAAAATACTGCGCGGAAAATCTTCGGATATAAAGGCTTCATAGGCGGCGTCAAAAAGAATAACCGCACCGTTTTTGTTGGCAAAATCGACCCATTCCTTTAACTGCCGCCGATTGTAAACAGCGCCGGTAGGGTTATTGGGAGAACAGATATAAATAATATCCGCTTTTACGTCATCCCGCGGCATGGGCAGAAAGCCGTTGGACTCATTGGCATCGGCAAACAGAATTTTGCGGCCGTCCATGATATTCGTATCCAAATAGACCGGATAAACGGGATTCGGGATCAAAACAATATTGTCACGACCGAAAATATCCAGGATATTGCCTACATCGCTTTTTGCGCCGTCGGAAATAAAAATTTCCGTATCGGTAAGAAATACGTGATTGCTTTTATAATAGGCAACCAAAGCTTCGCGCAAAAAAGCATATCCCTGTTCCGGTCCATATCCCTTAAAGCTCTCGGTTGTAGTAAACTCATCAACGGCGCTATGCATAGCACTGATAACAGCAGGGCAAATAGGGCGGGTAACATCACCGATTCCCATGCGGATAATATCTTTTTCCGGATTCTGCTCCTTGTACTCATTTACCTTTTTTGCTATGGTGGTAAAAAGATAACTCTCATTAAGATCCAGATAGTGGGTATTGATAGTAAACATAAAATTAATCCTCCAATAATGTTCCGTCAAAAACAAAGGCCGCCGGTCCCCTCATCATTACAGTATCATCATAGGTAATATAAAGATCGCCGCCCCTGAGTTTTACGGTAATCTCCTCACCTTTTTTACAAATACCGTTTAATACCGAGGCAACGACCGCGGCACACGCGCCGGTTCCGCAGGCCATAGTTTCACCGCTTCCGCGTTCCCACACGCGCATTTCAAGCATATGATCATGAATAACTTTGATAAACTCAACATTTACTTTTTCAGGGAAAATTTTAAGATTTTCTATTTGGGGTCCGACTGTTTCCAAGGGGAAAGAGACAGTATCATCCACATAAATAACCACGTGGGGATTTCCCATGGAAACACAGGTAAAGTAATAATCCACGCCGTCAAGCGTATACTTTTCATGGATGACACGTTCTTTATTCCAAAGGACCGGAACTGCCTTGGCTTCCAATATGGGAGCGCCCATATCTACCGATATTGATTCGGCCTTACCGTTTTTGGCAAGGATGGAAATATGCTTGATTCCACCCAGTGTTTCCAAGGTGATTTCCGTCTTATCGGTAAGCCCCCGGTCATAAACATATTTTGCGATGCAGCGGGTACCGTTCCCGCACATTTTCCCCTCGCTGCCGTCAGCATTGAACATGCGCATTCTGAAATCAGCTTTATCCGAAGGCAGAATCAGGATAATGCCGTCGCCGCCTACCCCCGTATGTCTGTCAGAAAGCTTTACCGCTAAAGCCTCGGGATTTTCTATCGTTTCTTTGGTGCAGTCAAAATAAATATAGTCATTTCCTATGCCATGCATTTTGGTAAATTTTTTCATTTCCTGTTCCTCATCTATAAGAAGTACTCATGATTTCTTTTCTATGAAAGGATAAAATTTTTACGTCTGAAGCAAAAGTTCACAGTCTTCTTTGTTTTTTATTTTACTTGGTTTTCTCTCTGCCAAGCGCCGCGCCCACCAATCCTAAAAACAGCGGATGCGCTTTCGTGGGACGGCTTTTAAATTCAGGATGATATTGCACACCCACATAAAAATCATTTTCTTTCAACTCCACGGTTTCCACAATTCTTCCGTCGGGCGACGTACCGCTGACGACTAACCCTTTCTGTGTCAAAACTTCGCGATATTCATTATTAAACTCATAGCGGTGACGGTGCCGTTCGGATATCAGATTGCTTCCGTAGCATTTTTCCATCATCGTACCCGGAACAATTTTGCAAGGATAAGCCCCTAAACGAAGGGTTCCTCCTTTTGCAATATCCGCATATTGGTCAGGCATAAAATCGATGACCTTATTTTTTGTGTTTTCATCAAATTCTCCGCTGTTGGCATCATCTATTTTGGCAACATGACGGGCATATTCAATAACCATGATCTGCATACCCAGACAAATGCCCAACAAGGGAATATTGTTTTTACGCGCGTATTTGGCCGTTGATATTTTTCCCTCAATGCCGCGGTTTCCGAATCCGCCGGGAATGACGATACCGTCAATACCCGAAAGCGTCTGCGCGACGTTGCCGTCAGTAATGTTTTCACTGTCTATCCATTCTATTTCAACAAAAGCCTCATACTCATAGCCGGCATGACGAAGGGCTTCGGCTACCGAAAGATACGCGTCATGCAGCTGAACATATTTGCCTACAATAGCAATCTTCACATTTTTTGTTCTGTTCTTAATACGCTCAAGCATATTATTCCAGTTTGTAAGGTTGGGTTTAGGTGCATTGATATTGAGTTCCCTGCATACGATATCGGAAAAGCCGCTTTTTTCAAGCATAATGGGTGCTTCATATAAAACCGGAATGGTCATATTCTCAATCACGCAGTCGGGCTTCACATTGCAGAAAAGAGAAATTTTATGAAAAATAGATTTCTCTATGGGTTCATCGCAGCGCAATACAATAATATTAGGATTAATTCCCATCCCCTGCAGTTCTTTTACCGAATGCTGCGTGGGTTTGGATTTATGTTCGTCGGAACCTCTTAAAAACGGGACAAGCGTTACATGGATATATAAGGAATTCTCTCTGCCTACCTCAAGTCCTACCTGCCGTATGGCCTCAAGAAAGGGCTGTGATTCAATATCGCCGGTGGTACCGCCGATCTCGGTAATGACCACATCGGCATTGGTTTTTTTGCCGACGCTGTATATAAATTCTTTAATTTCATTGGTAATATGGGGAATCACCTGAACCGTCTGTCCCAGATACTGACCGTTACGTTCCTTGTTTAGTACATTCCAGTACACTTTACCGGTGGTAAGATTTGAAAATTTATTTAAATCCTCATTGATAAAACGCTCATAATGTCCCAAATCCAAGTCTGTTTCGGCTCCGTCCTCCGTAACATATACTTCGCCGTGCTGGTAGGGGCTCATGGTGCCGGGGTCAACATTAATATAAGGGTCAAGCTTCTGCGCGGCAACTTTCAGCCCTCTTGCTTTTAAAAGGCGGCCCAGTGAAGCCGCGGTAATTCCTTTTCCCAGACCGCTTACAACGCCGCCTGTTACAAAAATGTACTTTGTCATGGTCAATCTCCTTAATTTCCGTATATTCTTATAATATTTTCAGCAATATCCCGTTTTTTACAGCAGGCGTCCATCGCCTGCTTTTCAATATATCTATGCGCCTCGGCCTCATTCATATCCATGGTCTGTATCAAAAGCAGTTTTGCCCGGCTGAGCAGCCGCATCTCATCCAGCTGTTGTTCCAATTTTCTTGTCTTTTCTTCCATCTGCTTTATTTTTGCCTGCGCCGCGGCCAACAGATGGAACGCCTGCATAATAACCGCGGCAGAAGTGGGCTTCTGTATAGTAATAATGCCCCGGCTTTCCATTTCACAGCATACCTGCTCATAGGAAATACTTTTTGTCAGCAAAATAATACCCATTGTCTGCCTTTGGCTGCATTCCAGAGCCAGCTGTGTTCCAAACTCATCGGGAAGCGGCGTATTGATAACGGCAATATCATAATGTTCATTGATAAATAAACGTTTTGCTTCACCTGCGTTGGAAACAACAGTAACCGTATACTGTCCGGCCGGAAGCAATCGACGCAAATAGTCGGTTACCTTATCCGAATCCGAAACAATTAAAACGCTGTTTTGCGGTCTTTGGGGTAACAAACGGTTCCCTCCTCCGTATCAAAAAATCTTGTTTTGCAAGGGTTAATGATAGAAATGTATAAAATCAGGAGGGAGCAAATTTTTTAAAAACATGCTGTTTTCAGCAGCAGTTCTCGCTTCTTCCAAAGATTGGGGCAGCCGCTGTATATCCGTACAGGCGTTTCCTTGAATAGGATTGCCGGCGCTCATATTCTTTTTAATACCGTCAAGCGCGGCGTATATAATTAACGCATAAGCAATATAAGGATTCAGCGTAGCGTCAGGCGAACGCAGTTCTATTCGCTTGTAGATCCCCCCGGCCGCGGGAATCCGTATCAGGGGCGTACGGCTCTCCGGCGCCCACGCAATATATTCCGGAGCTTTTTTCTTTCCCAGACGCTCATAAGAATTTTCCGTAGAATTTAAAAAGAGCGTAAGTTCCTTGATATGCGCCAAAAGTCCGGCAATCATATTATCCGTATGATCTTTCTCGTCTGCCGAAACGATGGAAAGATTAATATGCAGACCGCTCCCGCTTTCATACGTCAGCGGCTTAGGTGAAAAATCCGCATATAACCCATTGCGGGAAGCGACGGTCTCTATCACCGATTTTGCCGTAACGGCATTATCCGCGGCAATCAGCGGAGTGGTATATTTGAAGGCAACCTCATGCTGACTGGGTCCTTCCTCATGATGGGAACTTTCCGGCATTACGCCCATATCATATAAGGTAAGGCAAATTTCTCTGCGCACATTTTCTCCGCGGTCAAGGGGATATACATCCATATAACCGGCATTGTCGTAAGGAATTTTTGTAGGCATACCGTGTTCATCAAGGTTAAAAAGATAAAATTCAAACTCCGTACCGAAATGAAAGGTAAAACCCATTTGTTGGGCTTCCGCTACCGCAGTCTTTAAAAGATTCCGCCCGTTATATTCAAAAGCGGTACCGTCGGGATACGTGATATCGCAGAACATTCGGGCTACTTTTCCGGTATGAGGCCGCCAGGGCAAAATGGTTAGTGTAGAGGGATCCGGCTGCAGCACCAAATCAGATTTTTCCCTGGGAAGTCCGTATACGGCAGAAGCGTCAAAACACACCCCCCCGGAAAAGGCACGGTCAAGCTCCTGCGGCATAATGGAAATGTTTTTTTGTCTTCCTAAAATATCACAAAAAGCAAGCCGTATAAATTTAACATCTTCCTGCATAACATAAGCTTTTACCTCTTCAAGAGAATACATGTGCAGGCCTCCTTCAAAAATTTTTACGCCTCTCAGGCACAAGGAATTGCTATAAGCCGCAACAAAAATAAAAAGTTTCTATGTGCATCATATGAGCGCAAAAAAATATTTTAAAATATTATATCATAGATGCCGCTTTTTGTAACGTGTTAAACAAAAAAATGCAACAAAATTTTTGAAAAAAACAGTTGACAAAAAAAAGTCCCTGCTTTATAATAGGTTCAACTTAAAGGCAATGGGGCCATGGGAAAGAATGAAGAGTATTTTCCTAAGCGCATTGCCTTTTTTATTTATCAGATTGATTAAAGGAGTGTAAAAACATGAGCACAGTAACTGAGATTTTTGGATCCAATGTTTTCAATGACGCCGTAATGAAAGAGCGTCTGCCCAAGGAAACATATAAAGCTCTTCAATGGACTGTTACCCACGGTCACCATCTGGATATCAGCATTGCCACAGTGATTGCTAACGCCATGAAAGACTGGGCAATTGAAAAAGGTGCTACGCATTTTACACATTGGTTCCAGCCCATGACGGGTATCACCGCCGAAAAACATGACAGCTTTATTTCTCCCACGGCTGACGGAAAAGTAATCATGGAATTCTCCGGGAAAGAATTGATTCAAGGAGAACCCGACGCCTCCAGTTTTCCCAGCGGCGGTCTCCGCGCGACTTTTGAAGCCAGAGGGTATACCGCATGGGATCCTACCAGCTATGCCTTTATTAAGGATGGTGTACTATGCATTCCCACCGCGTTTTGCTCCTACGGAGGAGAAGCACTGGACAAAAAAACACCTTTGCTGCGTTCTATGGAAGCTATCAACCGTCAGGCGATGCGTGTACTGAAGCTTTTCGGCACTGACGCCACAAGTGTAAAAACTACCGTAGGACCGGAACAGGAATATTTTTTAATTCCCAAAGAGCTTTATGACCGCCGCAAAGATCTGATCTATACCGGGCGCACACTTTTCGGTGCAAGGCCACCCAAGGGTCAGGAACTTGACGATCATTATTTCGGTTCCATCAAGCCCCGCGTTTTGGCTTATATGAAAGATTTGAATGAAGAGCTCTGGAAGCTGGGTATTTTGGCAAAAACCGAGCATAACGAAGTGGCTCCCTCTCAGCACGAGCTTGCTCCTATCTTTACCACTACCAACATTGCGGTAGATCATAACCAGCTTACAATGGAAGTGATGCAGAAGGTGGCAAAAAAGCACGGTTTGGTTTGCCTGCTGCATGAAAAACCTTTCGCCGGCGTAAACGGCTCCGGCAAACATAACAACTGGTCAATTTGCACCAATACCGGCATTAACCTACTGGATCCCGGCAAAACACCTTATGAAAACGCACAATTTTTATTGTTTTTGTGCGCAGTGATTAAGGCGGTTGATGATTATCAAGATCTGCTGCGTATATCCGTAGCCAGTGCCGGCAACGATCATCGGCTCGGCGCGAACGAAGCGCCGCCAGCTGTTGTTTCCATGTTCTTGGGTGATGAACTCAGCGCTATTTTGGAAGCGATCGATAACGGTACCGCTTATGACGCCAAAGAAAAAGAGCAGCTGAAAATAGGGGTTCATATTCTTCCCCGCTTCCCCAAGGATACAACCGACAGAAACAGAACCAGTCCTTTCGCCTTTACGGGCAATAAGTTTGAATTCCGCATGTTAGGGTCTACGGCTTCGGTTTCTGATGCCAACGTAGTGCTAAACACCGCCGTGGCGGAAAGTCTAAAGCAATTTGCCGACACGCTGGAAGGCGCCGCCGATTTTGAGAGTGCGCTGAACACACTGATCCAACAGACCATTAAAGAGCATAAGCGTATTATCTTCAACGGCAACGGCTATGATGACGCATGGATTCAAGAGGCAGAAAGAAGAGGTCTTTTAAACTTAAAAACTACACCTGACGCTCTTCCGTACCTTATTGCGGAAAAAAATATTGCATTATTTACTTCGCACAAAGTATTCAGCAAAGAGGAAATTGTAGCACGGTATGAAATTTTGCTGGAAAACTACAGCAAACTGATTCATATTGAGGCTCTTACCATGATCGATATGACTAGCAAGCAGATTCTTCCGGCAGTTAGCGCCTATACAAAAGCGTTGACCGAAACAGCGCTTTCCAAAAAGGCATTGAATACTGCTTTGGATTGTTCCTATGAAGAAGGTGCGGCCGCCAAGATTTCACAGCTTACCGGCAGCGCGTATCAAAAGCTGGACGCGTTGCGGGCAGCCGTTGAAAAGGCTGAAGAAATTACGGACGCGAAAGAGCTTGCCATGTTTTATAAAGATGAAATTCTTTCTGCAATGGCAACTTTGCGCAGCGATGTGGATATATTAGAGAGTATGACTTCGGCTGAATATTGGCCGTATCCTTCTTACGGTGAGCTTTTGTTCGGCGTAAGATAAAAAATATTGCGATGAAAAAGAGAAGTATTACAAAACACCGTTTGCAGTGAGTGCGCGGCAGTGGAAAGCGCATAGCAGGCTTTGTGAGAATAACACTTTTGAGCAGCAGGCTGAACCAGCAGTAAGCTTGCCGTAGGTCCCGCGATAAGGGAACAGGTTTTGAAAGAAACCGCAGAGAAGCAAAATAGGTGGCACCACGGGCATACAGCGGCTCGTCCTATCAAAATAGGAGATCGCTGTATGCTTTATTTTATCGGAGGTGTATAAAAATGTGTTCCATTATGGCATATCTGGGCAAAACCCTTACCAAAGAGCAATTTCAAATAGGATTTAACAGAACCATATCCCGCGGGCCGGATGACAGCCGTATCGTGGAAATACAAGGCGGGCTAATGGGATTTCACAGGCTCGCGATCATGGGGCTTCATCCTCAGGGAATGCAGCCGTTTGAAAGAAACGGCAATCTTGCCGTATGCAACGGCGAGTTATATGGATTTCGCGCTATGAAGAAAGACCTTCTTCAAAAAGGGTATTCATTTATCAGTGATTCTGACTGCGAGCTGATCCTTCCGTTGTATGAGGAATACGGAACCGCGATGTTCCGAAAACTTGACGCGGAATTCGCGCTGGTAATCTATGACGGAAAGAAAAAACAGCTGATTGCCGCCAGAGATCCCATCGGAATCCGGCCGCTGTTTTACGGATTTGACAAGCAGGGCGGGATTTTATTTGCCAGCGAAGCAAAGAATTTAGTAGGGCTTACCGATAAAATTGTGCCGTTTCCGCCCGGACATTATTATGCTGACGGCACATTTACCTGTTACCATGATATAACAAAAGTATCCAAAGTGTGCGATGACGATTTGGATACCGTTTGCAAAAATATTCACGATTTGCTGGTAAAAGGCGTTGAAAAACGGTTGGATTCCGACGCGCCTTTGGGGTTTTTGCTAAGCGGCGGACTGGATTCCTCCTTGGTATGCGCCATTGCGGCAAAACTCCTGAAAAAGCCTATTAAAACCTTTGCCATCGGGATGAGCGAAGACGCCATTGATTTAAAATACGCCAGAGAAGTGGCCGAATATATTCATTCGGAACATCACGAAATCATCATCACCAAGGACGATGTACTTGCGTCCCTGGAAACCGTTATCAAAATTTTAGGCACGTACGATATCACTACGATACGGGCAAGCATGGGAATGTATTTGATTTGTAAAGCCATTCATGAACAAACCGATATTCGGGTGTTGCTTACCGGTGAAATTTCCGATGAGCTGTTTGGCTATAAATACACGGATTTTGCTCCCTCTGCGGAAGAATTTCAAAAGGAATCGCAAAAGCGGATACGGGAGCTGTATATGTACGATGTACTCCGCGCGGATCGTTGTATTTCCGTCAACTCCATGGAGGCGCGGGTTCCTTTCGGCGACTTGGCTTTTGTGGAATATGTAATGGCCGTGGATCCCGAGAAAAAACGGAACAAATACGGAAAAGGAAAATACTTGCTGCGTCACGCGTTTGAGGGCGATTATCTGCCCCGGAATATTTTGATGCGTGAAAAAGCCGCTTTTTCCGACGCGGTAGGTCATTCCATGGTAGATTATTTAAAGGAATATGCCGCCCAAAAATACACCGACGCGGAGTTTGAAACGCTGGCCGCCCGATATACTTTCGCGCGGCCATTTACAAAAGAATCCCTTCTGTACAGACAGATATTTGAAAAATACTATCCCGGTCAAGCGGAAATGATCGTAGATTTTTGGATGCCTAACAAAGCATGGAAGGGCTGCGATGTAAACGATCCTTCCGCGCGGGTTTTGGCGAACTACGGCGCCAGCGGGGAATAACCAATACAACCGTAATCCGTAGTGTGTTACAAAAAGCCCTGAATCCAAACAAGATTCAGGGCTTAATAAAAAAGCAACAGCGTCTCCCGCGCGAACGCGCCCTTGTACAAACTTTTTTTACAGCGGAAAGGAAAATCCTAACCGTTGCCTGATATCAAGTACTTCCTTTGAAAATACTCTTTTATCACGGCTTTGTTCCTCTTATATACAAAAAAGTCCGGAAAGCACCGGACTTTTTTAGGGTTTCGAAAAGACTTTTGATTCTTTCTCTTTTCTTATTTATGAGCGTTTCTCAATTAACACATTATCAATGTAAACCGTTTGATAATTTTTGTCTTCTCCGGTCAAATTACGGATGCTGTCTAACATTAGCCGGAAAGAATCTGTAGAGGCGGCAATATCCGATTCTTCTACTGTAATAGATCCCGCAACACGAATCCATTTACCTGCTTCTAAAGGAATATGATAACTGACAGCACAGTAATATAATCCTGAGCCGGTTTGATCCAGAATAAAGGAATTGGCGTGTGTTCCGCGGATAATAAGCCGTACATGTCCGGGATCAGGCAGGGTGGTCTGATTTACCAAAACATCCATACTGATTCTGTAGGTTCCGGCGCCATGCTGTTTCAGCAAAGAATAAATGTTGTAGTAAGGAGAATACCAAGATTCTCTGTGTCGATGCAACGCCAGAAAATTCTCATTTGAATGCGGTATTTCGTAAGTTAAAGTTAAATCTCCACCTCCGAACACTCCCCATCCGTTGATCCCGTCAGAGAAATCTTCAAAATATACGGTCGCCGCTTTTACCGCGTTATAGGCGTTCAAACGTTTGCCTGTGGAGCAATAATCACTTAAACCGGCAACCGTATCGCCTGATTCCAGTATAATAGATTTCAGCTGGCTGGTGGTAAGCGTAGGATTTACGCTGAGCATCAGCGCGGCAACGCCCGTTACAAACGGCGCGGCGATAGAGGTACCGCCTACAAGGTGATAGCCGCGAGTAATGTGGGTGGTTCCTGCACTACAGCGGTCAATGTCACACCAGTTTGTGGGGAAAGGGCACACAATATTATCGCCGGGAGCAAATATATGTACAAAATTTTTTCCATAGTTGGAAAAGACAGAAGCAAAACTATCATCTTCAAGAGATGCACCTACGGTAATCATATTAGGTAAATTGTAACAAGCAGGATATTGAGCGTCAATATCAAGGTTATGTGTTATATATTTTTTACCTCCGGCAGCACAAACAAATAAACCGGGATAATTTTGAATAGCTTGTTTTAATGCTTCGCTATAATTAGGACCACTTGTACTAATTGTTAAAATTGGAATATTGTTATTGATGGCATATGCAATAGCTTCAATAATAAGACTAATGCGTGAAGAATAAGGGCCTCCACCTTCTTCATAACCAATATCAATTTGCAGAGGTACTAAGGTAACATTTTGATTCAAACCTGTACTTCCAAAATCGTTGTTTCCAATTGCGCCGATCACGCTTGCTATGGTTGTACCATGCCCAGGATCATCGGTTGTAATATTATTATTATGGTAAAAATCCCATCCTACGGTTATATTTGAGATTAATTCCGGATGCGCGGCAATTCCGCTGTCAATAACGCCGACTTTAACAGAGCTGCTTCCTTCTGTAATTTTCCATGCTTTATAGGCGTTAATTTTCCGCAATGCCCAAGTACCGTCTACTGAAATATCCGGGTCGGGCGTAGGTGTGCGCATAACGGACGCATTGGCGGTAGAAGGTATCACATCAACAGGCTCCTCCAATACATAATCAGGCCCCGCGTATTTAACGCCGGGGATTTTTTCCAATTGTCTGATAACTTTCAGTACGTTTTGCTTGCTCTTTTCGGGCAGCTGAATTTCAAGAATTTGACGGAAATTTTCCTCATCTATATTCTTATCCGTTAAACTTCCTTCAATCTGTGTTAAATCCGTAATTTGGGCGTCCTTTAAAAAACCGAAGAAGTTCTTGCTCAGCTTTTTATTGACCTTGCTGATTCGTTTGTCCAAAACGACCAAAATACGGCTGTCGTCAAATTCCTGCTCTAATGTCGCGTTGCTGTATACTTTTGGTTCATAGTCCTCCTCTTCCGCATGGGTCGTTAGGGTTGGCAGCAGCAGGGCTAAACAAAGCAGGGCGACTGCCGCCGATTTTAGGGAATTTTTGATCCAGTTTCGTTGTGTCATATGCGTTACCGTCTTTCGTATTTTTTGTTAACGGTTTTTCGTTTTTACCGTTAATCTTTATAATTTTTATAGTAGTAAATATTGTGATAATAAATGATATTTTTTGCGTCCTCATCGGTTATGAATCCTAAGTTTAAGGCATCCTGAAAATGATAAAATATATCGTCTTTCCAAAGATAAATTTCATCCCAAAGCCAATAGCCCCACACAGAAATATCGTATATATGAACAGCAATGTAATTTTGATACGTACCGTAGTATAAAATTGCAATACGATCATTAAAAGGAGCCCCTTTTGTTAATTCGCCATCAAATACATATTGATAGGTATTTTCTAATCGTATCCAAACGTCTTCGCTTAATTCAGCGGGCTCTATAGGTTGGGGAACAAAGTCCGCAGGCATAGAGGTGGGACCATCCGGCACAGGGGCAGCAGAAACGGTCGGTTCGAAATGACGAAGATTATTGTAGTAAGCGATTGTCTTAATTTCTTCCTCAGTAAGCAAGCCTTGGTCATAGGCATATTGCAAATGATAGAAAGTATCGTCCTTCCAAAGCACAACACGGCAGAAAAGAATATCACTATAACCGCTGTAGTAGAACGTACAACCAGCCACTTCCTCTTTATCATTGCCGTTGAATCTTGTATTGTGAATGCGAATAGCAGTGTAGCCCTGATAAGTACCGTAATAATCTACATAGCGGAAAGAATTTGGGGTGGAATAATCGTTCTTACGGATGTCATAGGCAGCCGATTGATGAGTACTCAAATCCACCGCGCCGTCCACGGTCATGCACGTTGTTGTTTGTTTCATTTGCTCCCACTGTTCTTGTGTCAGCTCCGCCGGCTCTAACGGTGCGGGAACAAATTCGGTGGGTACCGGTGTAGGAACGGCGGTAGGCTCGGCGGTTTGCTCTACATCTACCGGTTGTTCCCCGCAGCCGGTCAACAGCA
>CAJKLB010000052.1 GCA_905200615.1 uncultured Selenomonadales bacterium
TAAAATTTTTAACCCTGAATCTCGCTTGAAATCCAGGGTTATTCGACAGACTGAGAGCCTTGATTTATCAAGGCTCTTCAACATTTTCAAAGCAAATTTTCAGCATAGATTTTATAGATACCAAACAGCAAAAATCCTATAATGACATAACTTAAACTCACAAATAGCAAAAATCACACCGAAAGACACATAGAGAGTTAAAATCCATATGCCTTTTTTGCCGAAAATCAATGATTATCCTCTCCGTTGCCATACAATAATTAAATATTAACACATAATTTCAAAGCCTTCAGTTTTTGATTATCACAGCAAAAACTGAAGGCTTTTTTATTGAAAGGAAAAAATTATGTATTTTTCAGAAACACCTCCTCTACGAGAAATTAAGAAGGCCATGAAAATGATTTCGAATTTTATTTCAAAAGAGAACACGGCGTAGTAATTCTCTGCAAACATGAATTTGCCGAAAAGAATTGTATTGGTTTCTCTCAAAAGAAATACTGAAAAGAAGCATGCCTCAGATACGAAGTTCCTGCCTTCATCTATGCTTCTTATTAAACTCTATTAAAATTTTATTCAAAAGAGTTTGTTGAAAGTTGCTAAGCCCTGGGAAGGTTGTTTTCTCACCTTGAAATTCATGAATCAGCGCATGAATTATTTCTTTTTGACTGTCAGAAAGGCCCTCAATGGAAACCATTTCATTTTTATCAATACCCACAAGGTAATCGAGTGAAACATTAAAAATAACCGCTATTTCTGTAAGGACTTCCAACGGCGGAATCCTGACATTATTTTCATAAGCACAAATAACAGATTTGCTGCGATTGAGCATTTTACCTAATGCCGCTTGCGACATATTGTGACTTATTCGCAGTTGCTGTAGCCGTAAACCGAAATCAAACATTATCTATCCTATACCCCCTAATGTTTTATTTCAGTAATATTTTATCTTACTTGTGTTTTGAATAAGTGTACTGTATAATAGTAGTGTTCCGTTATAGTGCATAATCAATGTATATAAGTTTCAATTTTCAAAACAAAAGGTGTATGAAGAATGTTCAAACAAAAACAAATCAAAAAAGTTATGAAGTTACTTAAAGAAAAAGGCTATGAAATAAGTAAGAGTATTGACCGTCGGGTACGAAGATATGAATATGAGAAAAGTACGGAAATCCGTTTAGAAGAAGACAAAGTCATCATTACAACTGAAATAAAAATAAAAGGTGTTTATAACACCCTTATTATTCATCCCGATGGAACTTCAAAACTGGAATTTAATATTATCCAAACCAATTTTCAAATAGACTGATTTGAGCTTAATAATCTTAATTTTCTTATTTATCAGATAAGAGAGCTTGGACATATACCTACTATTTTATCGGACACAAAAAATCCAGGACACACTGGAACTTCGGAGAAAAGTTTGAAAAACCATGGTTTCGCTATGGTTGCTGGAAGCTTCCGGCTGTATTGCAGATGAGCAAGCCGTGATTGCAATAAAGAAAATATGGGAGCTTGAAAAAATCGTATATGACAGTGCTGTCACTCCGGATGGATGGGGTGCTGCAAGGCTGCATTTGGACATGGCAAAATTATATGCCAGGCTAAATAACAAGGAAGAAGCTATTAAGTATCTGAAAATCGCAGCAGAAAAGGCCAAAGTATTTGATAGGCGTCCGGAAGAGCAAACTTTTTCGAGTATGCTTCTGGGAAATATTATCTCAAGAAAAATTGATTTTGAAACAGCTGACACGAGAATGCTTTGCGAGATTATGCGTGATAAATGGCTGTCATGTTCGGAGTTTGATAAAATTCATGATACCAATGAGTTTAAAGAAATCATCAACATTCTATATTGACTGACGAGAGTTTAAAAAGCATCCCCGCAAAAATGCTGATTCCGGCTTAAGCAAGGAAAAATCTACCTTTTCATCTTGTAAATCGGTTTGAAATATAGTTTTGCTTTTTACAAAATCTCCGTAGCATACCGATAATCAGAAAACATAAAGATTTTACTATGGAGCAACATATAAGATTTTCCCTGTTTTCCAAAGCCCCTCCTCTATTTTAAATCCCGCGAAAAGAAAACAGCCGCGTAAATAATTTCATCTGATATGCTGTTCCGTACAGAAAGATCAATTACTCATCCAAAGCCATAAAAGCAGGTATCTTCTTTCTCATAAAAAACATGTGCCTCCGAAAGCATGAAACTTTTAGGGGCACACCATTTTTTTATGGATACTTTTCAGGAAAGAGAAATCCCAACCAATACTCGTCATGCTCCGGATCATTTTTGCAGCCGTAAACCTCTCGGTCAAACCAGTTTTTATATTCATCGGTCAAATGAAAATTATCAAATACGTTAAGATATTTAAGATTTTTAAGATTTTTTATTTCTTTGGGCAGGCTCGTAAGATTCCACCCAAACAGATCAAGTCGTTCAAGTTTGACTAAGCTGCAGACCTCTTGGGGCAAAACATCGATACGGTTTGATCCCGCATTAAAAATTCTAAGCTGCTTAAGATTTTCTATACCGCCGAAAAGACTGCGAATTTCAAGATCACTGATATCCAGAAACTCAAGGCGAGTCAGCTTTCCCAATGAAGCGGGCAGGCTATCTATTTTATTTCCATGCACATCAAGATACTTTAATTGAGTGCAATTGCCCAACTCTTCGGGTATAGATGTAATACGGGTGTTGTCAATCACAAGCACTTCCAGCTCGGTGCAGTTCCCGATTTCTCGGGGAAGCTCCCTTAGCTCCGTAAGATCCGCCCTTAAAAATTCAAGCTTTGTAAGTTTACCGATTTCCGGCGTTATTCTTTGCAAATTATAATCTTTAAGTAGATTGATCGATCGAATATTGACGCACTTTCCAAATTCATCCGGAAGCTCCTCTATATTATTTTTCGCAGAGGAAAATCCGGTTATTCCTGTCAAATATCCGATTCCCTCAATACTTTTGATCACACCCGGACCTATATTGATAACGCCGTCATATGCGGCAAGTTCTTCAAAGGTTACGGGATCCGACACACTTTTCCCGAAAATTTCAGCAATATAATAAGAGAAATGAGGATCGCCAAACAAATTGCTGATCGCCATTGGGTCATCTGTTTCCGGATGTTTCAACTCTTCGTCAAAAGGATCATAAACTTCATCTTCTTCATATAACGGCTGTAAATCTTCCTTGCTTTTATCTACCGATACTGTTTCTTCTTCCGTGCCTACTTGAAAAGAATTATCCGTATCCTCGTCCGTTATATTCCGGATTTCCGTTTTTCCGCAAGCGGAAAGCAATACGCATAGCAATACTAAAAACACCGCTGCTTTTTTCATTTCCAGCGCCTTCTTTCATCTTTTACTCCTTCTTTTGTATCTTGAAAACAAAATATTGACAAAAACAATACGATATAACGCCTTATGCAGTACCGATACTCTCTCCCGCGAAAAATATAATCTATTTTTCAATTTTTTAAGCACGGCAAGCCGCATACAAAAACTTTAAAAGCCTTTCCGGTAACAATCTAAAAAAGCAAAAGCCTAAGCCGTAATTTATTTTATTTCAGGAGAAACATATTGATCCAGCGGCTGCCCGGAAGCGTCAAAAACAGCAGGTTCGGGGAAACTCGTAAAACAATATCGCACCTGTACAGGATTTTCTATCCCCCAAACAATAATCGTATTGCCTTCTAAAACCGCTTGCGCTTTCACAAAGCTTTTTCCGTTTTCACGAATTTCAAAACAATCCTCCAGCGCTCCTTTTACGGTCAGATCCCCTTCGGCAGAAACCGTTAAAAGCATTTTTCCGTCGCTGATTTTACAATCAATAATCTCCGGCCCCGTATAAAGATTTTCACCGTAGAAAGCATTGCGGCCGACAACCGCGCATCGAAGCGCCACAATTTCCTTATCGGTAGGATGTAAATCCGTTCGGTCTCCCGTATCAATGGTACAGCACATCCAAACATTTTCAAGCGCGTCGGCCGCTTTTTTCTGTGCCTGCCGAATCTCTGCCCAGCGAGTCGGCTCTTCTTTTACTTCGTACCGGGGCAATTCAATTACAAGAAACGGTAAGCCGCTGTCTTCAAACGCCCTGCGCCATCCGCAGATCACACCGGAGAGCAGCTCTTCTTGCTTTTGCGTCTGGTTTTCACCCTGATACCAAAGCACGCCTTTAAAAGCATAATCCGCCAACGGCGCGATCATGCCGTTATAGCATTTGCTGGGTTCGCTTGTATTGGGATAATTTTCGGCGTTGATATACGGAATATCCGAAATAGCCGATGCTTCTTCTTCCGGGAGCCAAGTACTTGTCATCGTTCCGCCTAAAGAAGCACAAACAGCCGCTACGGGAACCTTTTCTTTTTTTTGCATCGCATCGGCAAAAATAGCGCCGATAGCCGAAAAATTTTTATTTGCCGCCGCATTGCCTGTCACCCATTCGCCTTGAACTTTTTTCTGCGGCGTATCAGCAAATTGTTGACCTACCGTAAAAAGATGTACCTCTTCGTTACTATATTTTACAGCAAGCCCTATGTCGCAGCCGCCTAAAGTCATACTCATATTAGACTGGCCTCCCAGCAGGAAGACATCACCTACAAACACCTTTTCAAATGTTTTTCCGTAAGTTTCCGTACGCACCGTCAGGCGGTAAGGGCCGCCGGCCTCAATATCAGGAATTTCTATGCTAAACTTTCCGTTTTCCGCTTTTCCCCAATAAGTTTTTTCATTAAAAATAACGGCCACGTCGGTATCCTGCGCGACAGTTCCCGTAATTTTCACCTTCCCCCGCTGAAGAACCATTCCTTCCCCATACAGTGCGGGCAGAACCATCTCTTCACTTTCGGAAAAAGAGGTACGCAAATCAAAGGCCTGTGCGGAAGCGGAAGAATTGTTTGTATTTTCCAAGCCAGACGCACAGCCGGTAAAGAGAAGCGCCGTCATCAAAGAAAGTGTTCCCATCATCTTTCCATACATAAAAAAACCCCTTTTCTTATAACTGCTTTTATTATAAAATAACCGTCCATCAAAAGTCAATACAGCAAAAAACATAAAAACTACCGGCACAAAAATTTTCCATACTAAAAAAAGCGGTGTTCACCGAACCGCTCGGCACACCGCTTTTTATAACTTTATTCGCTTTGCTTATTGATGCTATTCTTCTTCAAGCTCATCCTTTTCTTCTTCCTCGTTTTCCATTTCCGCCATAGCGTCCAGAGAATCGTCTACGGTATCAGGCAGCATATCTTCGCCGTCGTCAAACACTTCAAGAGCGTCCTCATCCTTTTCTTCATGTTTCATATGTTCAAGACGGCAGGCATAACAGATCTCTTCGCCCTCTTCCAGATAATTTTCACCGCATTCGGGACAAAGCTTATATTCCTCCTCCAGATCAAGCTCCGGCTGACCTTGGATCTTTCCCATATCAACCAGACAAACTTTGCAGTATTGTTCCGTTTCTTCATTTATATAATTAAGCATGCATCTGGGACACTTTACATACATAAAAATCACCTCGGCTTATAATTTTGGCTACATTATATTTGATTTCATATAAAAAATCAAGCAAAATTTTTATCACTTTTATAATGTATTATTTTCACATATTTCCTGTTCCTATACCATGGAAATTTTTTGAAAAAACTTTCTAAATACTGCGTTTTTTCTTTTCTGCTGCCGAAAAACCGGCAAAAAAAAAGGGCAACTGTATTTCAAGCCGCCCTGCAAACCGCGCCCCGGCAAAAGAAGAGCTCGGTCGGAAGCCTCCGCTTTTGCGTTAAAGCGCCGCCTGTCTCTCTTTAGGCTGATTTTTCTATAATCAGCTTGTCCGCGATCAACGCGATAAATTCACCGTTGGTAGGTTTATCATTTTTATTATATACATTATAACCGAATACCTGGTTGATATTATCAATACGGCCTCTTGTCCAAGCCACCTCTATCGCATGGCGGATAGCCCGTTCTACTTTGCTGGGACTGGTATTAAACCGCTTGGCGATACCCGGATACAGTTCTTTGGTAATGCGGTTGATAATATCAGGGTTTTCCACTACCATTTTAATCGCTTCGCGCAAAAAATGATATCCCTTGATATGCGCGGGAATTCCTATCGTAATAAATACGCTGCTGATTTTTTCATCAATCGAACGCGTTTCCGCGGCGGAAGCCGGCGCCAGCGTATGAGATCGTGCCGGCATCATTCCTTTGCTCATGGCAATTAAATCGCGAATTCGATTTTTAATATTATCACATTCAAAAGGCTTGGCTATGTAATATTTTACGCCCATCTCCAATGCGCGCATAATAAAGTTTTCCTGTGAAAGCGCGGAAATAACAATGATATTCGGCATACAGTCATGCTCGTTCAGATATTCAATAACGCCGAACCCATCCAGCTGCGGCATAATGATGTCCAACAGCACAATATCCGGTTTAAAACGGTTAATCATATCTATCGCCGTTATTCCGTTAGCAGCAGTGCCTACAAGGTTTACATCGTCCATTCCTGCCAGCATAGCGCTGAGCTGCGTGCGTACTTCCGCGGTATCGTCCACAATCAATATCTTTGTTTTCTCGTCCATAGCAAATTCTCCTTTGCATCCGTCAGAACATCAATTTACGACGGCGTTATTTTTTTTACTCTCATATCTTACCATTTACGGCACAAAAAATCAACCATTTTATGTAATAAGTTCCAGATTATACTCAAAAAATCGTACGACAGAATTTTTTATGTTCAGAAAATGTGAGAAAAGTTGCTGTGTCTTTTTAGCGAACAGTGGTAATAAATGGTAAAATTCACAGAAATATGCGTGTTTTTTGTTTCGGATTTTATAGAATGTTGTCGTGGTAACGAAAGAAAAAACCTAAAAAGCACTCCAAAAATTTTGTTGTATTTTGTCGAAATCATTATGCCGAAAACTTTTTAAACGTCAAATTTATAAAAAATCGTGTAAAAAAATATTTGAATAAAAGCTTTTGTGCATTCAACCGGTATAAAAAAATAAATTTTTTTACAGAGGCAACCACAAAAAACAGATATTTTGCATATTATTAAAAAAATCACCGTTAAAATAATAAAAAGATGGCAGGCATTTGTTTTTTATGTCTGCCATCTTTTCAGCAATTATTCCATGTTATTTTTGTTATTCTATTGTTGCTCTTCTCCTTAGAAGAAAAAACAAAAAGCCTGTTTGGTGAATAGATCTTTTATGCATCGCGTTGAGAAAGAGAAAGGTTGCCGCCGGGAAATGCCTCTTCGGGACGTTTTATACCCCTCCTTGCTCTTTAGTAAGATTTGGCTTCAGCAGGTGAATCCCCCACCACCTTTTAAAAAGGCGAACGAAAACGTTATTGTACGCCTTTGAGATAAACTTTCACGTTCCAGCTCCTTTTCTTAAAAGAAGAAAGTCTGCATTCGCGGCAAAGCAAATCAACGCTATAAAACTTTACTTTTATTGATTCTCCCGTCTGCCTTCCTTTTTTGTTCTTTTCTGTAACACTGTATTTTTCAATTGCGTTCCTTATGCAAGCAGCACAGCCAAGTTCACACAAAACGTTTTATACTCCGGCCAAAATTTTTTGCCATTCCTGACATTTTATCTGCAGCTGTATTTCTGACCGGGCTTTATGGTATCAGCGCCGATAAGCTCGGTAACGGAAACCACCTCATATCCCTGCTGATAAAGTTGATCCATAATCAAACAAAAAGCTTCATAAGAATTCCCGTAAATTTCATGCATCAGAATAATCTTGCCGTCACTTACGGTACTCATCACATTATTTACAATCGTCTGTATATTCTGAGCCTTTTCTTCCTCGCTTCCGCGCTTTTTATTTTTCCAATCCT
Organism: uncultured Selenomonadales bacterium; assembly: GCA_905200615.1. GTDB lineage: Bacteria > Bacillota > Clostridia > Christensenellales > QALW01 > UMGS1322. Next base: position 7,850 of record CAJKLB010000052.1, read on the forward strand.
CAGAATCCACATTCCACAATATTACAGAATACGGACAAGCCGCCACACGCTCGCTGGTGATACTTCCGCCGATAGGACGCATTAATGTAGGCCGTTTACCTGTACACTGTTCAATAACCTTTGCCGTTTCCTCCAGTTCCGTTTGATATTCGGCGTCAGTGCATTTATTATAATAATATTTATGCGTATAACCGTGAATGCCAATTTCGCAGCCGTTTTCAGAAGCATAACGAAGCGCGTTTTTAGTCGTTTCGGAATTCACCCGGTTACCTACAATAAAGAAAGTAGCCGAGGCGCCGTACTCTTTAAGCTTATCCACAATTTTTACCGTATACTCCGCATGAGGACCGTCGTCAAAAGTAAATGCCACCTGCTTTTTGCCGGGTTCCCGCGACGGTGTGGGCTGAGGCGAATTTTCCGGCTGCTGCGTATTCTGCGGCTGCTCTGTTTCCGGCTGCTGAAGCTGTCCGTCAGCAAATTCATAATAAGAAAGATACTGGGTATATTCAAAATTATCGGTTTTTACAATTTGGTCATCCACAGTAATAAAAATTTTATCCGCGCCGTAATTACTTAAAAAAGTATTGGTGACGCAGCCCATAATGATTTCTTCTTCAATAACGTTTTTGTTTTTCACGCACTGGTTGAATTCAGCACTAAGGTCCAGCTTAAGAACGCTTTCAACGCCATCGGAAACCGCTTTTTGAAAATTATGCACCGTTACCCCCTGAGGCAGCACGCCTTCAGAACAAAGCGCGTCCACCAACCCTTGGGCGGAAAGTTCGCTGACCGCAACCTTTTTCTGTTCCAACCCGTTTTTTTGCGCGTTAGCGCAATAAATCGTAGCGTTGGTTGTTTGCGGACTCTTGGTACAGCCGCAAACAAAGATCAGACAAACAAATAAAACACTCAGTATTTTTATAAATATCTTCATACGCAGCCTCCCATATTATATTATTACTGATAAGTTTATTATAATTATACCATAAGGTTGTCTTTTCGTATACAGAAATCGTCAAAAATTTTAATCCGCTGAAAAGATTCCGTTTTATCCGTCCGCGGAAGCTTAGTTTTTTATTGCCGCTGCTTGATTTAGACATTGCATAAAAAATATTTTTTATAAAATCTTACGCTCAAACAGATATTTTTCTGAATTGTGTAGGCGACAAGCCATAATATTTATGAAACGCTTTTGAATAAGAAAAAGCATCTGCAAAGCGGCATTGCCAAGCAATCTCCCCGATCGTCATATTGGAATCCAGCAACAGGCGCTTAGAATCATTCAGCCGATACTGCATCTGGTAAGCCGACGGAGAGCATAAAAACGCGGCTTTAAACCGTTTACGAAAGGTTTCATACTGCATTCCGATTTTTTCCGCTACCTCTACCGGTGACGGATAATCCGATGCGCATAATAGTGCGCAGGCCTGTGCCATTTTTCTATCCCATCGTTCAAATTGTTCATTTTGCGCCGTATTAGTCAAAGCCATTACAAACTCCTGCGCCGATAAAAAAAGTGAAAAAATCTGTCTGTCGGATACGGTACGAAATCTCTCCAGAAGAGAGATACAACGCTGCAGCAGGGACTCGGTGAGAGGATGAAATAACACGGGATTTCGGCTTAACAGTCCCTGCCGCGCCATAAACTCATAAAAATCCCTTCCGAAGCACACAAAAAATTCCAGCCATTTTCCATCACCAGTCACCTCCGTTATGTGCGGTTCTCCCGGCATTCGCTGTACAAAGCATCCCGGTGTAAGTTCGGTTTTTCTGCCGTGAGAATCGGAATAAACGCCGGATCCGCTCAGTAATAAAAAGGCTCCGTAATGAGAAAAAGTAATGACATCATGTGAAAATCGGTCCGTGGGCTTGACCAAAAATCCACAGCTTAAAATTCCGTTTACCGCATCCGGCGTCAAGCTTTTGTGAACGGTTGCATTTTGAAACAGGTACGAAGGTATTTTTATTATATCGCATCCCAAATTTGACATAAATTAACCACGCTCTCTATTGTTTTTTTATGATATATGATACAATAAAGAAAAGTCAAGAAAAACTGTTTCATTCTTGGAGGCTTTTTATGAATCAGCGCGAAAATTTAATCTGTTTACTCAAAAGAGAGCCTTATGAATGGGTTCCCGTAGAATTTTCCCTATGTCCGTCTCTCATAGAAGAATACAGCAGACAAACGCACAGCACGCTTTCCTATGCCGATTATTTTCAAATGCCCTGGAAGGCAATTGAGGATATTCCGGTTCCCAAAAATGACAGCCAGTATTTATTCTATTATCCGAACTTAAAACCAGGCTCTTCCATCGATCTTTGGGGGGTTGCCCATGAACCGGGCAGCGAAGCCGCCAAACACATGACGTATATGCGTAATCCACTGAAAGGAATTGACAGCTTAGACGCCGTAAAAGCCTATCCTTTTCCCGATTATAAAAAGGGAGACACCTCCCTGCAAAAAAGTTCCGTTGAACAAATTCATTCTAAAGGATTGGCCGCCATAGGCTTCATGCAAGTGACAATTTGGGAAACCTCTTGGTATATACGGGGCATGGAAGATCTGATGATGGATATGATGAGCGAAGATCCCATTGCCGCCTATATTTTGGATTCGGTAACCCAGCAGCAAATCTTCCGCGCCGTTTCCTTTGCCAAGGCCGGTGCCGATATGCTGTACTTAGGCGACGATATCGGAATGCAACGCACGCCGATGATGAGTTTAGATCTGTATCGGCGCTGGATAAAACCCCGGCTAAAGCAAGTAATTGACGCCGCAAGAGCCGTAAATCCCAATCTCATCATATTATACCATAGCTGCGGATTCGTCACGCCGTTTATTCCGGATTTTATTGATGTCGGTATTGACGTTCTCAATCCCATCCAGCCCGAAAGTATGGATTTTAAAAGTATATACCGTGATTTCGGAGGAAAAATCAGTTTTCACGGAACCATAGGCACGCAGACGACCATGCCGTTCGGAACACCCGAACAAGTAAAACAAACCCTTCGGGAGCATATGGAAATCGCCAAGCCCTTCGGCGGTCTGTTTCCGGCGCCCACGCATATTCTTGAACCTGAGGTTCCGTGGGAAAATATTATCGCGTATGCAGAGGCCTGCAAAGAATATACCGTAAAAGGATAGCCGTTCTCTTTTCCGCGATTGTAAAAATTGCTTTTTTAAATGATTTTTAAAAAAAGCCGAAGAAAACAAAAGACAGAATCGCGGAAATTATTTGCGCAAAAATTTTTCCGTGCGTATTACGCCGTGTTTTATCTTTTTACTCAGATTCCGCGCCACAAAAGCTACGGGTGTTATTTTACAGTAAATTTTTTATTTTTTAGTTGCTTTTTTTTATATTTATGCTATAATAGCATTGCCTTGGGGATATAGCTCAGTTGGTAGAGCGGTTGCTTCGCATGTAACAGGCCAGCGGTTCGAGTCCGCCTATCTCCACCAAAGAAGCACCGTGGTTTTGATACAATATGTATGAATATCACGGTGTTTCCTTTTTCTTTGATTGCCAAACCTCTATCTTCAATATAGCAAAAAATATACCCAATCGAACTTCTTTCCGGTTGGGTTTTTCGCTATTAAAAACAGCTGGCGCGAACAGGAATCCTTATTTTGGGGCATAGGAAAATTTTATTATATCAGCAAAAACACTTTTGATTTTGATATAAAGTGGATTTTTCCTTAAAAGTCTACGTTTTGATAGAACGAATCTCCTATCAATATTTAAAAAAAGAGCAATAACGCATGCTAAAATTCTAAGAAAAAATGAATAAAAAAATCATATTTCTCTTGCAATATTATAATAAGCGTGGTATCCTTTTATAAAGAATCCATTTAAGGATAATCCCCTCTGCGGATAAAAAAATTGTATGCAGTCGAGGGAGGAAATAAGTACTTCGCCTCCTTCGAAAAAAAGAAGGAGGTTTTTATTTTGAAAAAACGCAAAATATTATCTGTATTGCTTGCGGTTGTGATGGTGTTGGCCTTAATACCGGCAGCTATTTTTGCAAGCGACGTAACAGTACCGGCGCCGAACGATTCGGATAATTCATCGGTTGTTGTTGTGAATGACGATGACCAAATCAGCTGGTATAAAGCGCAAAACACCGCCTATGATAAGTTGGAAACCTACTGGGAGAATGCGGTAGTCGCCGAACCGGAAGGCTATTCCCAAAATGATGCGGATAAAACGGTGACAATTGACAGTGCCGAGGATTTGGTTTGGTGGGCAAAGCTTGTAAACGACGGAACATCCTTTGCCGGCTATACCATCTCTATTACCGAAGATATTGATCTGTCCGCGCATTATTGGACTCCTATTTGTGCCAACAATGTAACCAATAACGGTATTACCACTAGCAACTCAGGAATCTTGAACAATTGTACTTTCAACGGCAACAGTCATCGCATTATCGGTCTTACAACGCAAACCGGCATTCGCGATCCTAAAGCAGGCAGTGTTACCGGTGACGGGCAGAACTGTTACTATTACGCGGGTTTTATCGGCACAAGCGACTGTAATATTACCATGAACGATCTTACTTTTGACCGTGCCAGCGTTGCGATTACCGAACCGCGCAGCAAAGTGGAAACAAACGGAACCAGTTCTATTGCGGTCATTTTGGGTGCCCAATCGGGGAACGGCAACCTGACTTTAAACCATGTTAATGTTACCGATTCCAGTGCCATGGGTATGCAGAAAGTATCGGCTTTTATCGGCAACCTGATGGGCGGAAAACTGATTGCTAATGAGTGTGAGATCTCCAACAGCAAATTCTCCGCATATTTTATGGCTGCCCCGATTATAAGCTATGGTTCTTTACTGATGTGCGATAAAGAAGTAATAGAAATGTAAAAAATTTTGCCGTTCCTATCCGGCACTTGGCCATTGTGTCGGATAGGTCG
>CAJKLB010000053.1 GCA_905200615.1 uncultured Selenomonadales bacterium
ATAGTGGGCTGCTGTCTATCAATTCTTATGTGTTACTTTATGGCACATGAGCATTCTTTGATAGTTTGTCTCATGCTTTTTATCCCGTATAAATATTGCAGTATCAGCATTTTCATCAGCGTTATGGATGCTATGCTCGGTCTTCCGTTATCTTGATCTGCTGTTAATCCACAGATAAAGCGCTATATTGCAGTAGCTATTTCCCTCAGCAAACGGTTTTTCGGTACTGGATCTTCTATACGGAGAACCGGCAGCTGATTTGCTTTATTCTCTCTCTTAAAAAATATTTGTTCAACCCCTTTTATTATTTTACCATATCTTTCTCCCTTTTTCGATATCTTTTCTTAAAAAATAAAGCCCTCATTTTGAGGACTTTGTCTGCAGGCCGAAGTGAGCTTTCGCACACTATGATTAATGCAGCTGAAAAACCACTACCGCGATGGCGAAAAACACCGTTACACTTAATGCGTCCACAATAGTAGTAATCAAAGGGGACGCCATAATGGCAGGATCAAGCTTACATGCCTTTGCCAGCATAGGAAGCATACACCCCAGCGATTGCGCAAGGCAAACCGTAAACATTAAAGCACTGCAGGTTGTGACCGCCAGCCGTATCGTGTCAACAGAAGAGCCGTATAAAAGAAGCACTCTTAAAAAGTTCACCGCGGCAAGAGCGATTCCTACCATAAAAGCAATTCGAATCTCTTTCCACCATACTTTTAGGAAATCCCTAGGCTTCATTTCATCAACGGCCATCCCGCGGATAATCATAGTAGATGTCTGAGCGCCGCAGTTCCCTCCGGTATCCATTAACATCGGCAAACAGGCGATCAGCAAAGGAATTGCCGAAAAAGCTTCCTCATAACCGGTAATAATCGCACCGGTAATGGTAGCCGACACCATCAGAATAATCAGCCAAAGAATTCGGTTCCGCGCATGCTTAAAGACACTGGCTTTAAAATAGCTTTCCTCTATAGGCATAACAGCGGCCATTTTGGAAAAATCTTCGGTAGCTTCATCACGGATAACATCAATCGCGTCGTCAACCGTAATAATTCCTACCAACCGTTTTTCGGCGTCTACTACCGGAAAAGCAAGGAAATCATATTTATCAAAAAGCTTGGCCACATCCTCTTTATCTGTTTTTGTTTCCACATATATAACATTCGTATTCATAATATCGGCGATGCTGCTGTCATTTGGATTCAACAACAGCTCACGCACGGTAATAACACCGATCAGAGTACGGTCCGGTTCAATCACATAGCAGGTATAGATAGTCTCACTGTCAAGCCCAACGCGGCGTATTACTTCAATCGCCTGTTCTACCGTCATATTTTTGCGTAAAAAAATATATTCCGGCGTCATGATACTGCCGGCGCTGTCGCTGGGATACTCCAGAATTTTGTTGATCTGGCTGCGCATCTGAGGCGCGCAGTTTTTAATAATGCGCCTTACCACGTTCGCGGGCATTTCTTCAATAATACTTACCGTATCGTCCACAAAAAGTTCATCAAGCATATCATGCAATTCGCTGTCACTAAAAGCATGAATAAGCGCTTGCTGTGTTTCTCCGTCCATTTCCACAAAGACCTCGGCCGCGACGTCTTTAGGCAAAAGACGAAAAAGGATGGGTAATCCCTTTTCCGGAATACTGCTGTCCTCTATAATCTCCGCGATATCCGCCGGGTATAAATCTTTAAAAACCGCGCTGATCTGCGCCAATTTTTTTTCCTCAAGCAGCAGTGAAAGTTTTTGAATCAATTCTTCTCTTGTAATATCTCCCATAGTGTTACCTCCTTTTAATTTTTGTTTTGGAAGGTACACGTTCCCTTATGCCCATACACAAAAAAATACCGCTATTATAAAATGGAATAGAAACATTCCCTATAACATGCGGAAAAATATTGCCGTGCTTTTTGCTTCAGGCTATGGAAGGATAACAGCTTTGCACTGCTTTACAAAAGGCGTATGATGGCACAAAAGCAGCGCGAAGCTGTGCATCTTCGCACGGGAACAGTGCTGCTACTTCCGTCTTCCATCATGTTCACCTCACTTGATTTTATTTATTTATATTTTACTCCTTTTTTATAATCTCGTCAATAAAAAATGCTTATAGAAAAAATTTCAGCGATAACCGCAATTGCAAAAAAGAATTTCCTACAGCTTGCGTTTTTTGTGATAGTATTATATAATAAATCCGTTTAAATAGGAATAAAATATCAATAGGAGGAACATAATGAAGCGTACGGATTATATTTCCTGGGATGAATACTTTATGGGAATTGCCCTGCTTTCGGCTCAGCGCAGCAAAGATTCCGGCACACAGGTAGGCGCCTGTTTGGTAAATGCAGATAACAAAATTTTATCGGTCGGCTATAACGGAATGCCCACCGGCTGTGATGATGATTGCATGCCCTGGAGCCGGGAAGGCGGTGTAATGGAAAGCAAATATGCTTTTGTATGCCATGCCGAACTCAACGCGATTTTAAATAACGACGGTACCTCTCTGAAAGGGGCAAGATGCTATACCACACTGTTTCCGTGCAACGAATGTGCCAAGGCATTAATTCAGGCGGGAATTCGGGAAGTTATTTATCTTTGCGATAAATATGCCGATACCGAATCAGTGCAGGCCTCCAAAAAAATGTTTCAAATGGTAGGTGTACGGCTCACACCGTATCGTCCCACCGGAAGAAAGCTGACTTTGGATATTTAAAGGGGCTTTTTTTATGAATTTTGTTTTTACCGGCGGAGGAACCGCCGGACATATTACACCGAACATCGCGCTGATCCCTTTGATGCAGCAAAAAGGATACACTGTACACTATATCGGCAGAGAAAGCGGAATTGAGCGGGAGCTAATTGAAAAGATGCCGGGAGTTACGTATCACGGCATCAGCGCAGGCAAGCTGCGCCGATATAATAATATCAAAAATTTTACCGATCCGTTCCGGGTAATCAAAGGATATTTTCAATCCATGGCTCTGATGAAAAAATTAAAACCCGCCGGTGTTTTTTCAAAGGGTGGGTTTGTTTCAGTTCCGGTAGTTATGGCGGCCGGTGCCCACCATGTACCGGTTGTAATCCATGAATCGGATATGACTCCCGGTCTGGCTACCAAACTGTGCTTGCCTACGGCAAAAAAAGCTTGTACTACTTTTGAAAGAACCGCTGAGTCTTTAGGAAAAAAAGGCGTTTTCACCGGAACGCCGCTGAGGAGCGAATTGCTGCACGGCAGTAAAGAATCCGCAAGAAGACTTTTGGGATTAGACCGCAAGCCGGTAATTCTTGTTATGGGCGGCAGTTTGGGCGCAAAAGCGATCAATGACCGAATCCGCGCTGTTTTACCCCGACTTTTACCGAGTTTTAATATCATTCACATTTGCGGCAGCGGTAAATTGGAAAAAAGTTTAAACGCTCCGGGATATATACAAAAAGAATATATTAACGAAAAACTTCCTGACATTATGGCGCTGGCCGATATCGTTGTATCCCGCGCAGGCTCAAACAGTATTAACGAATTTCTCGCATTGCATAAACCCATGCTGTTGATTCCGCTGCCGGCGGAACATTCCCGAGGCGATCAGCTGGATAATGCTGAAGAATTTGAGCGCAGAGGATACGCGAAAAAGATGCTGGAAGAGGAAATAACGGACGATAAACTGGTTTGTGAAATCAAAAATTTATTTGATGAGCGCCGCCGCTATGCCGAAGCCATGGAAAAAAGCGGCTCGCATTTAGGCCGGGAAAAGGTGTTTAACGTCATTATGGACGTGATGAAAGAATATCCTGCTAAAGTCGCGAAAGGTCAACGGCAGGCAGAAAAAACAAGTTTGTAAAAGGTATCGGTGAATTGCCGAATACTTACGTTTTATAAAAAAGCCGGTCAATAAAATAAATTTAATCAAAGAGCTGTTTTTCTTAATACCTTTTGAACTATTATAAATAATTTTTATCAAAGTACGGTTTATCGGACTTTCGTTTTTGTATAATACCCTTGAAAAACAAAAACGGAGGTCATGCATAATGGGAACACTGATAATATTTATGCTTTGGATATGCTGCAATCTGGGGATAGAAAGCTTAAAAAGAAAGAAAAGAAAATATAAAATATATCATAGGAAATATAAAGCATATGCTAAGGAGGAAAAGCCGGAAAGCTCTGCAAATTTTCCAATGAGCGCTTAAAAGCCTTAAACAAATTAGCTCAAACAATACAAGCGTAATTTTTTAACGTTTTACAATGGACGAAGCATCTGCTTACGGCTAATATATTATTCTTATCCAATAAAATATATACGTTGTTTTTAAAAACTTTCACTCTTTGAAAAGACCTATTTGTAAATAAGTACAAAAGCAAAATTTTTCGCCTCCGCAAAAGGTACGTCTCTCCCGCGCTCTTTGGAGTAAGATTTTATCCTCCGCGAAAGATACGGGGCGCTCTACCACCTTTTGAAAAGGGCAGACGAAAACTTTATTATGCAACTTTTTGGCCGTGTGACTTTTTTGACATGTTGTCCCCGTTATAATGGGGATTTTTGATTTTCAAACATCCCCCATCTTTTACCTCGAGGCTCCAGCGCCCTTTTAATTGGCCTGTCAATCATGCGACTATCACGTAGGTTTTGTTATACAATAAAAAACGGATAGTGTCAACTATCCGTTTTTCTAACTGCGACAATACGGCCGCAGCGTTTTTTTGCTTAAGAATCGCAGAATTATGAACGGCGAGCCTTGAAGCATGCGTCGCAGTACACAGGACGATCTTCCTTAGGTTGGAAAGGTACCTGAGTAGGCGCTCCGCACTCTGCGCAAACAGTATCGAACATCTCTCTAGGTCCCCGCTGAGCGTTCCGCTTTGCCTGACGGCATTCGCGGCAGCGGCCGGGCTCATTTTTCAGTCCTTTTTCGGCATAAAATTCCTGTTCACCCGCGGTAAACGTAAATTCTTTGCCGCACTCTTTGCAGACTAATGTTTTGTCTTCGTACATTGATATGTCCCCCATTAAAATTTTTGTTGCACGCGCAAGTTATACTGGGTCCATGGGAACATTCAAAGTAAAAAGCTTGCCGGTACTCCATAATTCCATTATAAACTTTTCGTCAACGCTGTTATTATACAACAATAAATTTCCAAATGCAACCCCTTTTTTATAAAAATCATTAAAAATTTTTTAATATTTATGTAAAAAACTGTCGATCAAAGAATTTGATGTCCTGTTTTCAAACGCAAATCAAGGGCTGAATAACGCTTTTGCGTCTCCGTATTTTTCACCATAGCGGCCACTGTATTTTCACTGCCGCATAAAACCACCATTTTACTGGCTCTGGTAACGGCGGTATAAAAAAGATTTCTGGTCATAATGCGCATTCCTCCAAGCGGCAGCGGCATAATCACAAAAGGAAATTCACAGCCTTGACTTTTATGCACGCTCAAGGCATAAGCCAATACCAGTTCATCTGTTTCCGCAAATTCATATACACAGATGCGGCCGTCCTCAAATTTTACGGCAAGCTTTCGCGCTTCCTGATCAATCGCGTCAATAATTCCGCAATCTCCGTTGAACATTCCGCAGCCTGAAAAGCTCACTCCCTTTTCATCAAACAGGGTCCATTGCCGTTCATAATTATTACGGATCTGCATTACCTTATCTCCGCAGCGAAAGATTTCCTCTCCGCTGATATATTCTTTTTTTTGTGGTGTTTTCGGATTTAACGCCTCCTGCAGCAGTTTATTTAAATGAAAAACACCGCACACACCTTTTTTAATAGGCGTAAGCACCTGAATATCATGCAGCGGATCCATATGATATTTATCCGGCAGCCGTCTCAGACAAAGATCCACAACCGTCTGCGCGATTAACGGCTCATTGTTTTTTCGGTCAAGAAAGAAATCCCCTCCCGGCAGATTCACAAGCGGCATCTCTCCTTTATTGATTCTATGCGCATTGGTTACAATAGTACTTTCCGCCGCCTGACGAAAAATTTCAGTCAACGCAACCACGGGAAATACTCCCGAAGAAATAATATCCGCCAGCACATTTCCCGCCCCTACCGAAGGGAGCTGATCCGCATCCCCCACAAGAATCAAGCGAGTTCCTTTTTTTAACGCCTCAAGCAATGCGCTCATCAAAAAAATATCGATCATACTGGCTTCATCTACAATGCAAACGCCGCACTCCAGCGGATTTTCCTTATTTCTCTTAAAGATAAAACCGGATTCGGTCTTGGTGTATTCCAACAGGCGATGAATGGTTTTTGCATCCTCATTGGTAGCTTCCGCCATTCTTTTCGCAGCGCGGCCGGTAGGCGCCGCCAGAGCGATTTCAATTCCCCGGCGACGAAAAAGATTCAAAATACAATCCAGCGTAGTGGTTTTTCCCGTTCCGGGTCCTCCTGTTATGATGCAAATACCATTATTGATAGCCTGCAGTGCAGCGCTGCGCTGTTTTTGCGCCAGCGTAATATGCTTAGAAGCCTCAAATCCGTTGATTTCTCGGTCAATATTTTTTTCCGGTTCGGTTTCTACTGAATTCTGTAAAAGAAGCAAGTTTCCCGCAACCAAAGCTTCCGCATAAAAAAAAGTAGGATAATATACTGCACGGTATTCTTTGATATCACGAATAATAATCGCCTGCTTGGCTGCCAAAGGAAGCAACGCCGTTTGTATTTTCGGTTCGTCTGTTCCTAAAAGCATAGCGGCTCTTCGGCAAAGCACCTCTTCAGGCAAAAAGGTATGTCCTTCGTTTCCCGCCTCCTTTAGGCAGTATTGCACACCTGCGCATATGCGAAATTCAGAATCCTGTGCCAGACCCATGCTGGAAGCTATTTTATCGGCCGTTAAGAAACCGATCCCCTCAATATCATTTACCATGGAATAGGGATTTTTCTGCAATATTTCTATTGTGTGTTCTCCGTAACAAGAAAAAATTTTTAAAGCCATATGCGGCGTAATTCCGAATTTTTGCAAAAACATAACCGTACGCTGGGCGCCCATCAGCTGCCCGAAAGACTCTGCAATTTGCTGTGCCTTAGCCTTGCCGATTCCTCGCACGCCGCATAGCCGTTCCGGTTCTTTTTCTATAATCTTCAACGCCGCGCTTCCGAATTCATCTACGATATCACGCGCGACTTTAGGGCCTACACCCTTAATGATTCCCGAGGCTAAATATGCCTCAATATCCTCCGGCGTCTGCGGAACCGTAATTTCATAAGATACAGCTTTAAATTGCGTTCCGTAGGTATCGTGTTCTACATAGTCGCCGCGAACCGTTACAAAATCACCTTCCCGTAAAAGCGGGAAGGTGCCGGTAACCGTTTCAAAGCCATCCTCAGCGGAAAACACAAATACCGTGTATCCGTTTTCTTCATTTCGATAGATAATTCCTTCTACCGTTCCGCTTAATGTGACCATAGAATACCTTTCTTAAATAACTCCTTTCAAAAAGATCCCGCTGAAAAGTACCATAATCAGTGTTGCGCAAGCGCTGCCGGCAACCACGGCAGGAAACGCGTACCGAAAACGAATATCCAGCAGTGTTGCTACCAAACATCCCGTCCATACCCCGGTGCCCGGCAGCGGAACAGCCACGAATACAAACACACCAATTACCGAAAGCCATATTTTTGCTGCTTTCGTTTTGGAATTTTCAAGCTTTCCCTGCAGTTTTTTCCCTTTTTTATTGCCGTGATGCTCAATTTTCTCAATCAAGCTTTTAAACAGCTTCGTACTCTTCATCCATTTCATCACCGGCTTTAATAACAGAAGCAAAATAAGCGCTGTTAAACAAGAGCCGATTTGCGTAAGTATAATAAGTTCCGTTGTGCCGATTTCTTTAAACACCGGCGCGCATAAAATAATCGCATACCGGGACTCAATAATCGGAACACAGGAGAGCAGTATTACTGCCAGCTGATGCCAAAATCGGGAAAAGAAATCCGCCGCAAACGAAAGTACAACCATTAAAAAAATCCTCCAATTATAATTCAATCACATTATAAAGTATATTATAGTAAAAGTCAATGTAATACTAACGCTCCGCAATGTCATATCTAAAAAATACTTGTTTTAGCCTGTCAACATTCTGTACAGCTCATAAAAAAATCATCTAAGCCATAGATTATAATAAAAAAATGAAAGAAATCTTTTTCCACTTCCAAAGTTTCTCGTACTTTGTATTCTAAAATGCCGTACATTTTGTATGCTGTCAATAGGGATCATTTTAACAAGGTCCAAATATCCAAAAGAAGATTTTTTCATGACGTCCTCCACAGGTGCCGTATAAACAGCGCTCTGTATTTTATCATCTTCTCATTTTTGATTTGCACGGGAAAACAGCAAAACGGTTCTTGTCAAAAGAAACCATTTTTTACATTCACCGAGCGCTCTTTCACGACGCAAAATAATACAAGCAGAAAAAAAAATACTCGCGTTTAGAAACTTTGTATGGTCAATCGATAAAGACCGTTTTCGAAACAATTTCCAGCGACGCCGGACATTGGACAGAGGAAGCCAACGGTATCCGAGGAATCTGCAGCGGATGGGGATCCGCCGTGTTGATTGCGCCGGAAGCCGAGAATGCATGTCTGACTGCTAAAATTATAATAAAAAAGGGAGCGCGGGCAGGGTACGCCCTGCGCTGCGCGATCTCCGACGGCCTCACCCGTGGGGTAACTGTTTTACTGGACATAGAAAACCAACGTGTGGAATTGGCCGAACTGTATTATTTACCGAGGGAAGGATTCGGTCGGTTGTGTAATGACGTTGTAAACGGCGGCTTAATAAGAGACGGAGACTACAAACGCATGCCCCTGGAGTATGAACGTGAATATGCATTACGAGTGCTGATGAATCATGAATTCTTTGAAATTTATCTGGATGATATATGGATCATTATAAAAGCCTTGAAAAACGCCGCGCCAATCGGTTCCGTGCAAGCCATTGTAGAACGCGGTGACGCGTGGTTTACGCATGATTTGCGATTTATGAAAAATAAGCTGTAGTGAAAAATCCGCAGAAATCTGCGGATTTTTTATTATACAGTAACCTGCAAGCCGTCTTCTGTAGCATCAACAGTAATGGTATCATTAATATTGAGGTCTTTGGAAAGGATCGTCCGTGCAATCATCGTTTCTACATGGCTTTGTATATATCGTCTCAGCGGCCGTGCACCATAAATAGGATCAAAGCCGTGTTCTATAATATATTCCTTAGCTTTTTCGGTAATATGCAGTTTCAGTGAACGATCTGCCAGTCGTTCTTCCAGATGTCTGAGCATAATATCGATGATCTGTCCCATATCCTCCTTGCGCAGAGGTTTATAGAACACGATCTCATCCAACCGATTCAAGAACTCCGGTCGGAAACTGCTTTTCAGCAAAGAGGAAACCCCGTCTTTCGCCTGCTGGGAGATTTCACCGTTCTCATCGATTCCCTCCAGCAACAGCTGAGAACCTAAATTGCTGGTAAGAATAATCACGGTATTTTTAAAATCTACCGTACGGCCTTGAGAATCGGTAATCCGTCCGTCATCCAATACCTGCAGCAAAATATTAAAAACATCCGGATGCGCTTTTTCAATTTCATCAAACAAAATTACCGAATACGGTTTTCTTCTTACCGCTTCCGTCAATTGTCCGCCTTCATCATATCCTACATATCCCGGAGGAGCGCCGATAAGACGGGAAACGGAGAATTTTTCCATATACTCGCTCATATCGATACGAACCATGTTATGCTCGTCATCAAACAAACTTTCTGCCAAAGCTTTTGCCAATTCCGTTTTTCCTACACCGGTAGGCCCTAAAAACAGGAACGAACCAATCGGTCTGTTCGGATCGCCGATCCCGGCACGGGAACGAAGAATTGCCTCTGTAACCTTTGTTACCGCTTCATCCTGACCGATCACACGCCGGTGCAGAATTTCATCCAAATGCAAAATCTTTTCCCGCTCTCCTTCCATCAGTTTGGCTACGGGAATTCCTGTCCATTTGGCTACGATACCCGCGATTTCCTCCTTGGTAACGGTATCGCGCACCAAGCTGTTGCTTGGTTTTCCGGCCCTCTCTTCGCTCTTTTTCTGTGCTTCCTCCAACTTTTTCTCCAGTGCCGGTAAAACAGAATACCGAAGCTTTGCCGCTTTTTCATATTCGTAATTTCGCTGTGCGTTTTCAATGTCGATTTGTGCTTGATCAATCTCTGTCTTAATATGTTTTACCGCATCAATTTCCTGCTTATCTGCCTCCCAAGCTGCTTTCATACTGTTAAATTTTTCTCTGGCCTCCGCCAACTCTGCTTTTAGCTTTTCCAACCGTTCTTTAGAAAGCGTATCCGTTTCCTTGGAGAGCGCCATTTCTTCAATTTCCATCTGCATAATATGACGCCGCACATCATCCAATTCAGCGGGCATGGAATCAATTTCCGTGCGAATCAGTGCGCAGGCCTCATCTACAAGATCGATAGCCTTATCCGGCAAAAATCGATCGGTAATATAACGGTTAGAAAGGGTAGCCGCGGCCACCAGCGCGTTATCATGGATCTGCACGCCGTGGAAAATTTCATACTTTTCCTTTAATCCCCGCAAAATAGAAATGGTATCTTCTACCGTAGGCTCATCAACCTGTACAGGCTGGAAACGACGCTCTAACGCAGCATCCTTTTCTATATACTGCCGATACTCATCCAAAGTGGTTGCGCCGATACAATGCAATTCTCCTCGAGCCAGCATAGGCTTTAACAGATTGCCCGCGTCCATTGCTCCATCGGTCTTTCCGGCGCCTACAATCGTATGAAGCTCATCAATAAACAGAATAATTTTTCCCTCACTGCTTCTGATTTCATTCAATACCGCTTTCAGACGCTCTTCAAATTCCCCTCTGAACTTTGCCCCGGCAATCAAGGAGCCCATATCCAGTGAAAAAATTGTTTTTTCCTTTAACCCTTCCGGAACATCTCCCCGGACAATTCTCTGTGCCAAGCCCTCAGCGATCGCTGTTTTTCCTACGCCCGGCTCACCGATCAGCACCGGATTATTTTTTGTTTTTCTGGAAAGAATACGGATTACATTCCGAATTTCCGTATCCCGCCCGATCACAGGATCGAGCTTTCCCTCTTTTGCCCTTTCCACAAGATCAAAGCCATATTTATTTAACGCGTCATACGTACCTTCCGGATTATCACTGGTTACCTTTTGACCGGCCTTTACTTTATCCAATTCTTTGGCAAAAGTTTCTCTGGTAACGTTAAACTGACGGAAAACATCTTTAAGCTTTGCCGTGGGATTTTGCAATACCGCCAGCATAATATGTTCCACCGAAACATATTCGTCACCGTTTTTCTGGGCAAGCTTTTCCGCGGCCGCTAAAACTTTATCAGTCTCCGGTGAAATATAGACTTTATCCGGCTCTCTGCCGCTGCCGCTTACTTTAGGAAGCCCCTCTATCACAGTGTCCAACGCCGCGGTAAACTTATCCACATCAACCGCCATTTTATTCAAAAGACTTCCGATCAGTCCTCCGTTTTGATCCACCAAAGCATATACGATATGCTCGGGCGTAATCTGCATGTTCTGATTTTCAACCGCAATTCTGTGTGCGGTTTGAATTGCTTCCATTGTTTTTTGTGTAAATTTGTCCGTCATATTAAATCTACCCCCTTATTCAGGTATTCCTTATACATTTTTTCAATTCCTGCTTCATCATATCTTCCGCTTAAATAACCCTTCATAACGGCGTCAAACATCCGGATATAATTTGAAATCGCATCGGCAATTTGACGGCTGGTATAATTTTTATCCTGCGGAACATGAATGCTGCGAAGAAAGCGTCCTTCATACAACGCATAGCGCACACCTGTGTTTTTGCCGTACTTTTTTTCCTCATACGCCCATAACTTGAAAAATTGATTCATTGCATCAATCAACGTGGGAGATTGCGTTCGAAATATTACGCTCAACTGACCGATCGTACCGCCGTCAGGTTCCCGATACAATTCCACATCATATTTTATGGTAGGGCGATACCGGTATTCCAGACTGCTTTTTAACGACATAGTACTTTGATGCGGCGCGACATAAGGAACAATATCCGCCTCACAGCTGTTGATAAAATCTTCAATGGTTTTAAAAATGCTGCTGATGCGCATTTCCGGCGTCGTAAAAGAAACATATTCAGCCAAAATTTGATTGATTAGATTGGATCGGTTGGTATTTTGCTGCAGTGCCTGACGATCAATTTCCCGCACAACCTCATCCATCAGCATTACGCTGTATAAACTCTTACTCAAAGATAATCGCCTCCGCTTCCGGCAAGGAATCTCCATTGCCTTTTGTTAATAGTATTATAGACTGATTAAAAACTTTTGTCAACTATTTTATATAATTTATTTATCAAAATTGATATTTTTTAT
>CAJKLB010000054.1 GCA_905200615.1 uncultured Selenomonadales bacterium
GGCTCGAACCTATGACCCTCTGCTTGTAAGGCAGATGCTCTCCCAGCTGAGCTATACTCCCGAACGCTTTTTTCAAAGCGTGGTTATTATACTATATGGCAAAATCATTTGTCAACTGTTTTTTACGACAGTTTTACCATATCTTTTTTTAATTTTTTAATAATGCGCTTTTCCAAGCGTGATATGTAGGATTGTGAGATTCCCAACTTATCGGCCACTTCCTTTTGTGTCAACTCACACGGACAGTCAATACCGTAACGCAATTTGATAATTTCCTGTTCTCGCTGATTCAGTTTTTCCAAAACTCTGCGCAGCGCTTTGATATCATCACGCTCATCCATATCCCGATAAACGATATCCGGTTCCGTTCCCAAAATGTCCGAAAGCAATAAGGCGTTTCCATCCCAATCCACCTTCAGTGGCTCATCAAAGGACACCTCGCCTTTGATTTTTGATGTGCGCCGCAAAAACATTAAAATCTCATTTTCAATACAGCGGGAAGCATAGGTAGCCAGCCGAATCTGTTTTTCCGAATCGTACGTATTCACGGCTTTAATTAAACCGATCGCGCCGATACTGGTAAGATCCTCTACCGAAACGCCGGTATTTTCAAATTTTTTCGCGATATAAACCACCAAGCGCAGGTTATGTTCTATCAGCTTAGAGCGCGCGTCATTATCGCCGTTTTTTAAGCCCTCCAGAGCCTGTGCTTCTTCCTCCCCTTCCAAGGGCGGCGGTAACGTTTGGCTTCCTCCTACATAATATATGCCTTGTTTGCCGAAAAGTTTCTTAATTTGATCAATCAGTTTTTTTAACATGATACACACTCCCTGATAAGATCCGGGTGCAAAAGCGCCCCAAAACCGTTTTGAAATCCATGGTCACAAATCGCTATTACACACTTTAGTTCCACCGTTTTCTCTTCATAAACCACAACTGCCTTTTTGGGAAAGAAGCCCAACAACGCGCCTTCATTTTCCACAGAGTGAAACGGAATCACCAGTGGTTTTACTTGTAAACTTTCCAAACTCCCAAGAGCTTTTCGCTCTACCAACACCACAGGCGTATCCTTATAATACAGAGAATTTCCACTGTCAACAAAAGCCTTAATTTCCGCCATTGCGTCCCTATCACCTAAAATCAGCCGTGCGGTATTTTCTTTCAGTCTGCGTCTGGTAAAAAAACAGTTTACGCTTTTATATAAAAGAAACGCGCAAAATACCGAGCATAAAACAAGATAAAAAATAATATTATCACTGTAGAACATCATCCCGGTATCCATAAACAAATCTTGTTTAAAAGCAATGACGCTTTTAACCGTACCGTACAATGCGCAGGTTATCACAAAGGCTGCAAAACTCAATGGCAGTACCTGTTTCAGCCTTTTCTGCTGAAAGCAAATACCCAGCATAGCCAGTAATACCGCAATTTTCAACACCGGATTTTGAAACGGCTGCCACAGCGGCATCACGCAGGCATAGACACCTCCGAATCCCGACGCGAGAAAAGGATGTTTAGCTTTTATAAGCGTCAATTTCGAGCACATCAACAAAATAAAATAATCAACGATAAAATTTTCAATCAGCACAAGTTCCACATAAACAGTCATTACTCTCACATCCCGAATACATTCTATCGTTATTATCTTAAAAATAATGTTGTTCCGCATAAATAAAAAAGCACTTTTTATATACAAATATGTAAATTAGGTTTTAGGTCTTTCCGTAAACAACAATCGAAAGACTTTACAGAAAATCACGGAAAATATAAAAAAACCCCTGTTTAATTTTCCATTAAACAAGGGAAATATATTTTTATGCTGAAGCCATCGTTTTTGATGCTGTTTTAGCTTTACAGCTTCACAAAAAATCTTCCTGCTTCCTTTTTTCAATAAAGAATACGAATGCCTTTCGGAGCAACAGCACGCGTTTTAATCTTTCCGTCTTCTGTTCTGATATGCTCAACTTCCAGCTTTCCTTTGGGTGTGGCAATGCTTCCCCGTGCATAACACAAATCTCCTAAATGAGGTTTTAATTCCACTGTTTTACATCCGCTTTCTAAAATATGGACACCTAAAACATACTCCGTTAAAAAAGGCACCGGGCCGGAAGACCATCCATGACACAAACTGTGACGAAAGCCCTGATAACAATATTTACCGTTATCGCCGTGAACATCCGTTTTAGATCCGTCGCAGATTTCATCAATTCGGCAGGCATTTTCAGTCCAAGAAATATCAAAATCCTCCCAAAAAGTAGTAGCCCCCAGCTTTAACATCGCGCCGTAATATTTTTTTAAGGCACCAAGCACTTGCTTTTCATTACAGAATCGAGCCATGGCCGTAAGAATATAATAACTCATAAAAGTCGAAAACCCTTTAGGCCCTCCCTGTTTTAAAACCCGAACACAGTCCGTATCCGCCATACCGGCAAGCGTCAAAAGCGCGGCGATTTGCTTCATGCCGCCGCAGTTTTCTCTGCACGCGCTCATTTTGCTTAAAATAAGCCCGCATTGCTGTTCCAACTGTTTTTCTCCGAAATATCCGCAAAGTTTAACACACGCCTGCAAACATAGTGCGGTAAGTCCCTTTGTACCGGCAACAGCCGCAGATGTATCATTCGAAGGCCAATCAATAAAACTCCCGGCAGTAAATACGCCGTTTGAGTCAATATTGGCTAAAATCTGCTGAATAAGCCCCAAAATATATTGCCGCTGTCTTTGAGCCAATGCATAATTTCCGGTATAAAAGCACCATTCCTCCAAAATAATTAACCACCAAAGAGAATACGTAGGCATCGTATTCATCCATTGCGGCAAGGGCGCGTGCTGTGCGGAAACTTCTAAACCGCCGGTCATCTGCGGAATTTCACCAAAGACATATTTAATCGTCTTCATTTCCGGAGACATATCTCCCACCCATACTAAGCGGTCGCGCTTAATACCGTCCCATATCTCATTTTGAATACACAAATGACAGGTATAAGCCGCTGTATCATAAATTCTATTCAATAACGGATCGCTGCATTCGAAGCTGCCGCAATATTCTAACGGCTGGTAGTAAAAAACGCCTTGTACGGACTTTATTGAAACCGTACACTCCGTCAACAGCTCGATATACAAAAAGCGATATCCCGTATTTCCCAGCTCATTAACGGAAAAATTCTGCGCAGAAAAGACGAAATCCCGTGGACTATGATCGTTACAGGCGCCTTTATATCCTAAATCCGCAAGTGCCTCATTGGCAGATTCACCAAAAGAAAGCCTGATTTTTGCCTCTTTACCGCCGGATACGGTATGTATGCCCAAAATTGCGCCCCCGCTGAATTCAAAACCGAAATCCAACAAAATTCCGGCTTTGCTTTCAGGCGTTGTTGTTAATACGGTAAGCGTCTTTTCCTGAAGAAAAATTTGACGTTCCATAGAAGTCAGCAGCTTTCTCGCGTTTATGATCCGCCCTGTTGTTTTCATAATTTTTTTTGGCATAACATACTTTTTTACGCGGGTATCCTGATTATTAAAATCCAGCTTTTGTAAAAACATCATACATTCCTTTCAAATTGCTCCTTGCAGCTGCGGCAAGTTATTTTTATTCTTCCCTTTCCCTTGGGAACGCGGGAATAATTTTTACACTTGGGACATTTTACATAACAGTAATGCTTTCTGTCTTTAAAACGGGTTTTATTGAATTGAAACCAACTTCTCAGCTTTGCCGTTTTATTCAAATACCGATGATTTTCAAGTACCCTTTTATTGATATTCCGCGAAAGGGTACGGAATATCGTCAAACACATCAGCAACAGCCCCGCCAAAGAAAACGGAAGAGCATACCACCCCGCGCGAAAAAGATTCAGCAATACCCCGATAAAAGAAACAATCAGGGCAAGGATCAGCGTATCCTTTCCCAAATGATCCACACCGTAACGGCCGTACATGAATTTTAAAAATTTATCTCGCATATGAATTCCCCTTTTTAAGTATACGGAATGTATAACGCTTTGTCAATCAAGATTTCTTTTATCATTTTACCGCATTTTTTTGATAAGATTACGTATCGGAAATGAAAGAAATAACACAAACATATCATTATTTTAATTTTTCTATTGCTGATTTTTCGATTCGGCTGACATAAGAACGTGAGATATTTAACCGTTTTGCCACTTCCCGTTGGGTAAGCGGCTCCTTCCCGCCTAATCCGAACCGAAGAATCAGAACCTTTTGTTCCCGCTGACCCAAAACCGTTGCCATTTTTGCCATCAATTCTCTGATCTGCATTCGGGTTTCCACATTATCACAAATTTCCAATTCACCGCTGCGCAAAATATCAATTAAAGATACCTCATTTCCCTCTTTGTCGGTACCGATAGGCTCCTGAAGAGAAATTTCCCCGCGTTGACGTTTGGTTGCGCGTAAATGCATCAGAATTTCGTTTTCAATGCACCGGGACGCATAGGTAGCCAAATGTGTGCTTTTTTCCGGGCTGTAAGAGGCAATTGCCTTGATTAAACCGATGGAGCCGATGGAAATCAAGTCATCACTGTCACGTCCGCTGGAAGCGTATTTTTTAGCAATATGGGCGACAAGCCGCATATTATGCTCAATCAGTTTATCTCTGGCCGCAATATCTCCCTGCACGCATCTCTGAATATAGAGCTTTTCGTCCGCTTTAGACAGTGGTTTGGGAAACGAATTTTTGTTGCTTATGTGTCCGATTAAAAAAGGAAATTTTGATAAAAAAGCAAGAAGCCACATCATATATTTTACCCTCCGTTTAAATTCCTTAAAATATATGTCGAAGCTTCCTGTTTTTTGACTAATTATTTAAATTTTTATGAGTATGAACTTTCCGAATAATTTTTATAAAATTAAAAATCAAAACTTACTTTGCCATTCTCCAGCTTCAGCACCGCGTCAAAGCTTTTACCGCTTTTGGAAACAAAGCCCTGTATTTTGGACGTCTTTCCGGTTTCCAACAATAATTTGGCATTGCTCAAAGAAATAACTCGTTTGCAAATAGTTCCGTGAATGCTGAAGCGGCATCCCTGCCGATATCCGCTGCAGGAATATCCGTAACGGCTCTTTATCACAGGCTGTCCGCACAAAGGACATTTCCCCACAACATCCATATAAAAGCCATTAAAAGTATCCTGCTCAATCGGCAGTTCCGGCTTTTGAAAGATCTGCTTGATCTCTTTTTGTGCCTGTTCCACGCCATAAGCCACCGTTGCCTGCCCTTTATAAATTTGTTTTAAAATCCGTCCCATTTGCGACGTTTTATATTTATCCATAGAAATTCCCATAGAAGTTAAAGATTCTATCAAATATTCTCCCAGCGGCAGAATAGAATACACATCTTTTTTCAGCTGGATATATTGGCTTTTCATCGCATTATCGATAATCCCCGTTCTGGTTGCCTCTGTTCCCAGCTCAAGACCTTCAAATATTGCTTTGTATTCTTCCTCATCATTTTCCTCCATATTGCTCTTTTCTTCCCTGAATGGATTTTTTAAATAATTATTCAGTGTTTCTATCGTATAATGTTTCGGGGGACTGGTTTCTCTTTCATAAGGCATAAAATGAATATTGACCTCATCCCCTTTCTTCAGCTGCGGCAGTAATTTATCTTTTTGTGCGGAATCATCATATTTTGTCCAGCCCGGCTGCAGAATCACCGTTCCTTTGAGCGTAAACTTTTCTAAATTCCCTACATTTATTGTAATTTCTGTTTTTTGGGCAATGCATTCTTCTGCACAGAATACCGCCGCAAAACGCCTCATTACCGCCGAATATACTTTATACTCTTCCTCCGAAAGATTTTCTTTTTTAGGAATTTTATACGTGGGTGTGATGGCAGAATGCGATTCGATTTTTGCATCATCAAAAATCATTTTATTCTCTTTAAACGCGACCGCATACCCCAGTTTTGCAACAACCGAAACAATTTGCCGTATTTTATCTTTTTCGGCGGTGGCAAGATATTCCGAATTAGTACGCGGATAGGTAAGATATCCATTTTCATAAAGCTTTTGCACAATCTGCAGGCTTTTTTCCATAGGCATTTTATATTTTTTACCCAAAAAATTCTGCAATTTTGAAAGAGAATACAGTTTACCCGGTTTTATCGTCTCCCTTTTTGACTTTATCTCTTCAACCAAAGCTTTGCAGGCGTTATATTGCTGACACAGCGCTTCCGCCTTATTTTTTTCATTTTTTGTAAAACGCGCTTTACTGATGAGCTCAATCGTATGCTCCATCGTCGCGCTCGCGCTTTTAATTGTATAATAAATATCCGGAACAAAATTTTTTATGGCCATATCCCGGTCATAGATTGCCTTGACAATAGGAATAATCACCCGCCCCACACGTAAAAGAACACCTGTTTTCAACGTAGCGTACCGTGTAAGATTCACGCCGTAAAGCCAGTCAATATACATTCTGGCAAACCCCTCGTTTGCCAGATGATCATATTCAGCTTCTTTTTTCATTTCCGTCAGGGCTTTTGCGACGGTCTGCTCGGTTTGATCCGGCAGCCAAAGCCGCAGAGTTTCCTTTTGTACCTTAGCATTTTCTATGCAAAGCCGTATAATGATTTCTCCCTCCCGATCGGCATCCCCGGCATTTACAATTTTCTCAACATCTTCCCTGGCACACAGCGAGGCAATAGTTTCAAACTGTTTTTTTACTCCGGCATCGATATGTTTTTCCGAATTTTTTCTAAGCTGAAATTTAAACGTCTCCGGAAAGCACGGAAGATTTTCAATCGTCCATTTTCCCGTAGGCGACGGCGTATACTCCTCCACATCGCAAAGGGAAAAAAGATGACCGAAGGCCCATGTGACAATATATCCGCAGCCTTCCATGTAACCGTCACGGCGTGTTAGTTTTCCGATTCCCGCCGCGATATTACGCGCCAGGCTTGGCTTTTCCGCAATAATTAATATCATTTTATTTCCTTTATTCTTACAATTGATTATATCATAAACAAAAAACTTTGCTTTTTACGGTACCACATTCGCTTTTTTCACAAAGTTTGCTTATTATTTCATTTAATAAAAATTTTTTATGTATCCCCTATACTCGCAAAAAACATCTTTAACCTTACGGCTCAAGATGTTTTTGCGGTAACATATTATACTTTCATATGCTTTAAATCCATTTTTTCATAATTCTCAATATAATTCAAAATTTCCTCTGCCGTAGTAAAAAACGGATACATTTCTCTGCATTCCGCTTTCAGAAAATTTTCCTTAATGGCATGTTCCAGCATCCGCATCATTTCATCATAAAAGCCGTTGATATTCAGCACCGCAATCGGTTTGTTATGCCGCGCCAGCTGTTTGAGTGTCAGAATTTCAAAGAACTCCTCATACGTGCCGATTCCGCCGGGAGTAACAATAAAACCTTCGGAATTAAACTCCATAATTTGTTTACGCTCACGCATGGTACGTGTTCGTATAAATTGATCGCACTTTGTATTCAGAATTTCTTCATCGGTAAAAAATTCAGGAACAACACCGGTAACATAACCTTTTCCCTCCGCCATACCGCGAGCAACCGCGCCCATCATTCCTGTGGCACCCCCGCCGTACACTAAACGATGGCCCCTTTTTGCCATCTCCAAGCCAAGAGCCTCACCGGCTTTTATATAAATGTCAGCAATCGTATCACTTGCCGCGCCGTAAACACATATATTCATAAAAACCTCCGTTAATTCAATATAAAACGATCCAAAATATCCACTGTTCCGCTGCCCATAATCAATACCAAATCTCCCGGCTGCAGCTGTTCTTTTAAATACGCGCCGCATTCTTCCATGCCGGGAATATACAGGCAGTCACTTCCGTATTTTTCCTTAATTTTATCAACAATCATTTTAGAATTGATTGTAGGATCAAAAGGCTCCCGATCGCCGTACACATCGATAATTACCGTTTTATCTGCGCCGCAAAAGCAATCCACAAGCCGGTCAAACTGCGCTTTGGTACGGGAAAACAACGCCGGTTGATAGATCAGCCAAAGCCGATTTTTTTCAATCGGTTCGGTCGCGCGAATCGTAGCGGCAACCTCTTCGGGATGATGTCCGTAATCATTATAAATTTTTGCGCCGTTATAGGTTCCGCGGTATTCAAAGCGTCTGCCCGCCCCGGTAAATTCCCGTATTCCTTTTAAAATCTGCGGCAACGGAATACCGCCTAATTCCGCGGTGATCACAGCCGCCATGGAATTTAAAACGTTTACCATACCGATAACCGAAAGTTTAATTTGGCAATGCAAGTGATTGCCTTTAAACAAATCATATTCCGCGCAGCCGTCAGAGCGGAATCGGATATTTTCCGCATGATAGTCCGCGCGGGGATCCAAGCCGTAACAAATCGTTTTTCTGCCGCACTCGTCCATCATTCTTCGGGTGCGTTCATCATCATAGCATCCTACTACAAAGCCATTCTCCGGTACAAGACGGCAATATTTTAAAAAGGATTGATAGATATTTTCCACCGTTTTAAAATAATCCAAATGATCCGAATCAATATTCAAAACCACCGCTATGTATGGATGCAAGGTAAGAAATGAATCCACATATTCACAAGCTTCGGTAATAAAAAACTCATTTTTCCCGGTATACACATTGCTGTGAATGGTTGGCAGCACACCTCCGATATGAATGGTAGGTTCAACTCCCGCGCTGTAATAAATCTGTGAAATCATCGCGGTGGTAGTCGTTTTTCCGTGCGTACCGGCAATCGCAATGCACTTTTCGCACTCTTTCGAAATATACCCCAGCATAGCCGCGCGGTCTATGCAGGGAATTCCGTTTTTCTCCGCATATGCCCGTTCGCAATTTTCGGGCGGGATAGCTGCCGAAAACACAACCAAATCCGCATTTTTTACATTTTCCACGCTATGGCCGATAGAAATTTTGATTCCCATATCGGCAAGTCTTCTTACCGCTTCACTGTCAGCCCTGTCCGAACCGCTGATATGCCGAAAGCCCCAATTATGCAAAATTTCCGCAAGGCCGCACATGCTATGTCCGCCGATCGCAATAAAATGAATATTTTTATTTTTAAAATCATTTAACGCTAACATATCGTTCCTCTTTCTGCCTCATCGTCTATATATTATACCAAAAACATGCTTTTATTACAACAGGTTTTATAATATATGCTCCGACGCGGTTATTTAACACGGATTTCTTTATAAGCGAAGTGAAACCTATCCGTTTTCTCTCTGTTTGCCGCGATAGTCGTCGTAATTCTATCTGCCGCAGCAAATGAAAAATCCTGTCAGATAAAATTCCGACAGGACAAAAAATTGGTATGAATTTTTATCTCTGTATTGCTGAATTAAACGGTTTCGCTTTTCCCAAAGACCTTTTGAATTGCCTCCAAATACCCATACCCATTTACGGTATCCGGTTCCAAATAACTTCCTTCCGTCCACTCATTCCACGCATTAATAGTAAGAATTCTGTCTTTTTCCGGTCTTTGTTCCAAATATGTTTTCAATTCCCTGAGTTCCTGTTCAAACTGCTGCGGCGATATCTCTAAAATACCAGTAAAAGGATATCCGTAATCTCCCCAAATATCGCTTTGTATGGTGCGCGGCGAAGCATCCCATCCCATGGTTGCGTTGGGATAGTAAGGCACGGTAAGTTGTTCATCATATTTTTTACAATCTTCAAACACTTGTTTCTTGATCTTTTCAAAAGAATGTTTGGGAAAGTCAAACGGGCTGTGATGCGCCCATACATAACTGGTGGCGCTGTCAAAGCCAAGATAATCCAGCTGTTCGCGCGGTGAAAGCAGCAGACCGTCTCCTTCAAGAATTTTTACATTAAACAAAACAGCATTGAGATGAAGTTCTCCCAATCCCGCCTTACGAACTCTTTCTCTAAAGCCGTTCAGCACACGTTTGCAATTTTCAAGCCCTCCCAGACTTTTTATTAAGGTATCGAGTTCATAAAAAGAGAAATATAACCCACCGTTTACCCGCCAATAAGAGGGATGTGAAAAATATTTTTCTATACAATAATCGGTAGCCTTAATGAATGTAGGCTCGTCCACAATACACTCCATGCAATGATTTCCTGTATTGCGAAGCAGCGTAGGATGGATATTTCCCCAGTTTTTGTGATTTGCATACATTAAAGCAAATTTGGTTCTGTCGTTATTTTGGGCTTTCATATATCCTTCTTCCAAGCAACGTGAAAGAAACGAACGATCCTCAAACCAATACCAATCAAAAAGAAAGCAGTCCACACCGTAATCGGCAGCGGCGGCTATTTTCTTTTCCATCACTTTAGGATCAGCCTCATCTTCATATCCCCAAAGCGGAACTTTCGGTTGCTGATGTCCTTCAAATCGCGGCGTTGCATACTTCATAAGCTGCCACTCCGTCCACCCTTTTCCATGAAATTTTTCGTTTGCAGGATCCACATGCCAATTAGGAAAATAATAAGCTGCAGTTTGAAATCCATTTGCCATAAAAATCACCTCTTTTTTTTATATTTTTGAATATACCATATTTGTTTGCGAAAAGTCAACCCGGTTTTTTTATTTATATTAAAAGATATTGAAAAGTTGTAAAAAAACTATATAATAAAATTATCATTGAACGACGGAGGAGTCCTATGAAAAGAATTTTTACCCCTTTGCTGATTTTCCTGTTATGCGTGGCTATGGCATTCTCCTTTACCGCTTGTAAAGACAATGCCGACACAGGAAACAGTGATTCCGATGCCGAAAGCACACCGGCGCCTACCCCCGTTCCGGAGGATATCGATCCTTCTACTGTGGATATCATTGCCGAAACCTGGGTTGCTACTGAAATTGATTTTGAATCAACAAAAGATTACAATTATAAAAAAGCCGAACCGCTGGATGTTATCATGGATGTTGTTTTTACCAACAGAAATACCGGCACCAGCCTTACGATTCCCTCTTTCTGGAGTGATAACGTAACCTTTACCGTACGTTTCGCGCCCACCGAATACGGTGTTTGGGATTATAAAACCGTTTGTGAAACCGATGAATCCTTAAACGGCATTACCGGTACTATCGGCGCCAATGTTTACAAGGGCGATTTAGACATTTACAAGCACGGCTTTGTAAAAACCAACGGCAGCAAATATTTTGTATACGATGACGGCACCCCGTTTTTCTATCTCGGCGATACTCATTGGAATATGTTTGCCGAAGAATTTGATACGCCCGGTTCTCACGCGGGAAATACCGGAGCGGATTCTCACTTCAAATATATTGTAGATAAACGAGTTTCCCAAGGCTTTACCGTTTACCAGAGCGAGCCCATCAGCGCTCCGTTTACACTGGAAAACGGATTCCAGTATGCTGATTTACGCAAATTCGACGAAGCAGACGGCTACTTCCGGTATATCGCCGAAAAGGGATTGGTTCATGCCAATGCCCAGTTCTTTTTCTCTGATGATATGAGTGAAGAATTAATAAAGAACGAAGCTTACTTAGAACAGATTTCCCGTTACTGGGTAGCACGCTGGGGCGCGTATCCAGTGATGTGGACGCTGGCGCAGGAAATCGACAATGATCGATATTTTGAGCAAGGTAAACATCCTTTTTGGGATTATCAAAACAATCCGTGGGTAAAAGTCGCGGAATTTATCAACAAGTATGACGCCTACAATCATCCGCTGACCGGACATCAGG
>CAJKLB010000055.1 GCA_905200615.1 uncultured Selenomonadales bacterium
TATTTTTTTATTTTTATACACTCTTTTTCTCTGTACCTTTCATCACACCGATTTCCTAAGCAAATTCAATCTGACTAAAAAATAATTCTCCACATTCTCCTGCTGATTGCAAATAGCATAACTAAAAAAGGAAATCTCAAAAAGACATATTTCATACGCAGCAATAGCTCGCTCATGATTCCGGCAGGCAGCATAAGAAAAACAGGCGGCTTTTTTCGGCCGCCTGTCTCTTACCAAGCTTCTCCTATTATTTTATCAAAGGCCTCCCAAGCTTCTTTGCGATAATAGCGATGGCCGCCTTCCCCGGTGGTTAAAATACAATTTTCTGCAACACCGGCCGCTCTATAAATTTTTTGTATCGTACGAAAGGCCTTTTTAACGCCATTTTCTGGAAAAATAGGATCTTTCCGTCCATGAATAACAATGAGCTTTCGGGGGGCTATCGCGGCCGCCATATCCCCCATATCCATATATTTAGCAATTCCCGGAATAAAATTACACTGACAATGAAACATTGCCGCAATAGAATCGGCAAACGTACAAACCGCACAGGAAGGCATCGCCACCTGAATTCTTTCATCAAAGCACGCGGCGTAATATGCGGAAGTTCCTCCTCCGGAATTGCCGGTACAAAGAATCCGTCGGCCGTCTATCTGAGGATAGGTAAGCGCCAAATCAATTGCGCGGGAAATATCCCAGCACCGCTCGCCGATCATCGTCCGGCCTACCAACAGCGCATTCATCGCGGTAATATGACACCGCGGCGCGCCGTGATCATCTTGATTTTCTACCTTTTCGGTACGTCTTTCCCCCATTCCCCGCTGTTCGAGACATAGAGCCGCATACCCCCGCGCAAGCGCCTGCAGCGCGATATCCCGATCGCCTTGATCCGGCGGATTTCCCGGATAAGGTCGTCCCATAGAAACATGCATACCGGTACCATGTCCCTGCAAGCAAATTGCCAAAGGATATTTTGCTTTATTTAACTTAGGAACGCATAAAAGACACACCGCGCGAACCGCCGGCTCTACAGAAAAACTGATTCTGTACTCCGTATAATTTTCAAACTCTTTTTGATATTCAACCACAGGCTCCAATGCTGTTTTTTCAGGCATATCTCCCAGCAGTTCTATCAGCTTTTCACCAATTCGCTTTTTCTGCGGCGCAAAATCCAATGTTTCGTCAAAGGCCAGCAGCGGCCGCCTTTGAAACAGCAAAGCATGACCTTCATCAGGGGAATACATAAAAGCCCTCCTTTAAAAATACCGCAACAAATAAAATTAAACGAAATTGTCGCACCATATCTTGCGGCTATAAAAATCTTTTTCGGGTTCCGTGTATAAATACCGTTACTCACACCGCAATGAAAAATTCATATATGCATTAAAGAAAGCACTAAAAATACCGTTGAAAAAATATACCAGAATGCGAGGCCCGATAATTTTTATAAAAAAAGCCGCTGCAAGCAAAAACAGCTTACAACGACATGGTGCCGAAGACCGGGATCGAACCGGTACGGGTATTACTACCCACGGGATTTTAAGTCCCGGGCGTCTGCCTGTTCCGCCACTCCGGCAAAAATACGAGAATTATTATAGCATTTTGTCTTTAAAATGTCAATAAAAATTTCTCTTTCACAACCAACAAACAGCGCTGTTTTTATTAAAATGCTCTCTGCCTATGACGGCTTATATAAGTTTTTTAACTGCAAAATTTCCGCCCGATACCCCTCCAACTCATTCGGCGTTTCCAAATAAAACGGAAGGTTTCTCAGTGTCGGATGGTTCACGATACGAGCAAACGCCTCCATGCCGATATATCCTTGCCCTATTTTTTGATGCCTGTCCTTATGCTGAGAAAACGGATTCATTGTATCATTGATATGTACGGCTTTCAGTCGATGGATTCCGATGACTTTATCAAACCGTGTAAGCACACCGTCCAAATCATTTACAATATCATATCCCGCGTCAAACACATGACAAGTATCCAAACAAATACCCAACTTTTCCTGCAATACCGTATGATCGATAATTTCTTTTAATTCTTCAAAGCGGGAGCCTATTTCACTGCCCTTACCGGCCATAGTTTCCAGCAATACCGTAGTTGTCTGCTCTTTCTTCAGCACACGATTCAGCAAGCCGCAAATAAATTCTATTCCCTTTTCAAGGCCCTGTCCCACATGACTTCCCGGATGAAAATTATACATTTGTCCCGGAGTATACTCCATGCGGCGCAAATCATCGCTCATTGCCTCAAAGGCAAACCGACGTGTATTTTCATCGGCTGAGCAGGCATTCAGTGTATACGGCGCATGCGCCAAAATGCCGCAGAAATGATTTTCCGCCGCAAACGCGAGAAACGCTTTCACATCCGCTGGATCAATCTGCTTTGCACTGCCCCCACGGGGATTTCTGGTAAAGAACTGAAATGTATTGGCGCCGATTGACACCGCTTCCTTTCCCATATGCAGATATCCTTTAGAAGCAGAAAGATGACAGCCTATATTCAGCATAAAAGCTCTCCTAAAAACAAAAAATTCATTTCATTAAGTATATCATAAAAAAGCGACTCTCTGCAACCGGAAATTTAATCTTATTCCATACTTTCTCTATTTCCTAAAAAACGAGCGAAAAGCTTTGACTTTTCCCTCGTTTTAAAGTAAGCTAAAGATAAGATTCTCCGCATACCATTTCAGGATATGCGTTTTTTTCGGAGGTTTTCCATGCAACAGATTCATCCCATTCCGCCGCTTTTCCACAGCACTTCCAAGGTGCTGATTCTGGGCAGTTTCCCTTCGGTAAAATCACGCGAGCAGGCTTTTTTTTACGGACACAGCCAAAATCGTTTCTGGAAAGTAACCGCGGCTGTTTTCAACTGTCCCGTGCCTGTCACGATTTCGGAAAAGAAAAATTTTATTCTCTCTCATGATCTTGCCCTTTGGGATGTAATCGCTCAGTGTGAAATTGAAGGCTCTTCCGATGCCAGTATTAAGAATGTAGTACCCAACGATCTCTCTGTTATCTTAAACAGCTGCAGCATTCAGAAAATTTTTGTAAACGGAAAAACGGCTGAAAAGCACTATATAAAATATCTTTATCCTACAACCCATATAACCGCAACAGCTTTGCCTTCCACCAGTCCCGCCAACGCTGCCTGGAATCTGGAATCATTGATACAAGCGTGGTCCGTCATTCGTCTATAACGATTGTATTATTATGATTTCTTTTTTATCCTATCTTTTATTTGTTCTATAACCAAAAGAACAATAGGCAGCAAAAATAATAAAAGAATATTCAGCGGAATAAATACATTTTCAGACAAATGTTCCATTTCGTAATTATTTTTTCCGATAGCCGGCACCAGAGCGGCACACAATGCAAAATAAGGAACAATAAATTCTTTGGTTTCCTTTGTGCCAATCAGCGCCCCGAATATTTTCAGCATCGCCGCGCCGATAAAGGCAATAATCATAAAATCCGAAAGAATCCACAAGGTAATGATAAATGCTTCAATATGCTGAATAAATTCTCCGATAGAAATTTGTTTTACCACTGTCAAAAAGGGATACGGAAGCTTTTCTATTAAATACGGACCAAAACTGCCAATCACGGCAATAAACATCCATACAGAAAAAGCAGTAACCACAGCAATACTGATAATACTGCTTTTTCTAAAATGAGCAGCGACATCAATATCATCTATAAAAAACAACAAGAAAGTAATATATCCAAAACTGGCAAGATTGCAAAAAGATACATGAAGAATATTTTCCGTATGCACAATAGGAAGAAGAGACTCCGTCTTGATATTCTGTGTAAGCAAAATAAGCAAAGACGCGCTTACCGTCAATATAATCGGAAGAATAATTTCCCCCATCCGTCCCAGAGCCGTTAAGCCCTTGCTCAGCGCGTAAATACATATTGCCGCCATAACAATTACAAAAATATCCATCGTCATATTTGAATAAATTGTACTGATCATGCGCTCCGAGTAATACCGCAAATGAAGAGCGATCAAAAAAGTTCCCCATAGCAGGTAGATAATCATAAGAACTTTACTTCCGATTTTTCCCAAGGAATATTGCATATGATCCGCATAATTTCTTCCTGTGTTTGCCAATTTCCAAAGCAAAAAAATAAAAAGAATTGTAATACCTCCGGCAATTACCGGTCCCAGCCAGCCGCTCTGATTTCCTTTGCCTGAAACATAAGCCGAAAATAGCCTGACCGCGGGAGAAAAGATCATACTGATAAGAATCATGCAGGCCTGACGCATAGAAAGTTTATTCATTGAAGTCCTCCCGGAAATAAATCGGTAATCGAAACATCAAACCTTGCGAGAATTCCCGCCAGCACGGCAATACCGCTAAGCACAAAAAAAGCAGCCTTTCTTTTAAGATTTTTAAATACAAGTAATTTTAACAAAGCCCATACAATAACAAATATAAAAATATACTTCATGCTATACTCCTCTTTGTTTTACAGGTTTCCCTGCACCTTTGGATTTATCAATTTTTGAACAAACCTCTATTTCCCATTGGATATCAGCAAAAGTACTTTCCCAATTCTCCTGATATTGCTCTGCAACTTTAGGCTCATTTCTATATAGGCAGCCGCCGAAATCCGCCGCATCGCATTGATTTTCCTGCAATTGCAGCATACAGTTTTGAATAATATTTTTTACAAATTTATTTTGTTTTACAATAATCTGATCCATAATTTCAGTAGTAAATTCCTCAATCATATCCTCTGACTGTAACACTGACGATAAAAAATCCACCTGAACTCTAAAAATGCCGCCTTTATATTGAACCTTTGTATTACTTTCAGAAAGTTTTACGGTAACATTTGCATCGTTTACCTCAACAATAATAACGATATCCTCAATGGTATTATTTAAATAGTTGAGTCCTACCGAATCCTGTTCATTTAGAAATAGCGCCATCTCATCCTTTTGAAAAATACAGTATCCGGCCAAACGAGGCTGCGAAATGCTTTCACTTACCTCAAGATACGGTAAATAAAGCGAATGATACGGATCTTCCATCATTTCTATCATTTGTGACAGCTGTATTTTCCCTGAAACCGATGTGCTGTAAACGGAAGTCAAAAGATTGTCAATTTTTTCCGAAATATACGCCGTTTCTCCTGTACCTTCAGAGATCAAATGCTGCGCGGTATCGTTTTTTACTACAAGTATCGGTAAATCAAGCCGAAAATCCTGAGAGCGCATCATAAAATCCACTATATCGAGAATTCCGTTGCGTGCCATTTCTTCTCCTAAAATAACAGAAGATACCTGCCCGTAGAATATCTTATTCTCTGATCTGGCCTCAATCATATTCAGTCCCTGTGCAAGAGTTGTACACTCAACCGTGATAAAATCCTGCGCCGATATCTTCTGCCCCATTTCGTTTTCCGGAAGTTTTATTCCCACAGAAACAATCAAGCCGTTTTCGGTTTTATCAATTCCTACAATTTTTACAAAGGCTAGCGCTTCTATCTGATCCATTTTACTGCAGGAACAGAGCAGTAACGGTAAAAGTAATAATACAATAATTTTTTTCATCTTGTCCTCCGCTTATTTTTTACCTTCAGCTCTTCCGGCCGATTGATCATATATTTATCCGGAACCACAACAAGAGTATTCTTAATGTCAGGCTTTCGTACGCCCGCCAAAGGAGCAAGATACGGCACACCAAAACTTTCAAGTCCCGCAAGATGCGTAAGCAATGCAATTCCACCGGCTACTACACCGAAAAGTCCGAGTGCGCTGCCTAAAACGGTAATAATGACCCTCCACAATCTAAGCGCATTTCCGAATTCCTGATTTGGCATAGCAAATGAGGAAATTGCCGATATTGCTACAATAATAAGCGCAGCGGGAGAGACCAAATCCGCACTGATAGCCGCCTCTCCCACTACCAGTGCTCCTACGATAGATACCGCTTGTCCCGAGCTTTGCGGCATATGCAGGCCGGCCTCTATCAGCACCTCAAACAACGCCAGCATTGCCAGAATCTCAAAGATGACCGGAAAAGGAACCCCCATTTTCGCCTGTGCAATAGAAAGCGCAAGTTTTGAAGGAAGCATTTCAAAATGGAAGGTTGTAAGCGCAACATAGGCTCCCGGGAGAAGCACTTCCATTCCCAGCAAAAAATACCGCAGCATGCGAACTACGGAAGCAAACACAAAATTTCCCGCATAATCCTCAGGGGTACTCATAAACTGATTCAAAGTAGCCGGAAGAATATATCCCAGAGGAATACCGTCCACCAACACCGCAACTCGCCCCTTAATCAGGCTGTTGCACACCTTATCAGGTCGTTCGGTAATAACCGCTTGGGGAAAAAATGAGAATAAATTTTCCTCAACATACTGTTCTATAACTCCCGGCGTGATAATTCCGTCAACCTGAATTCTGTTAAGCTTATTTTTTACATTTTCTATTAATTGTTGATTGGCAATGTTCTGCATGTATATAATCGCTATCGTTGTATGCGTCTGCCGCCCTGCTTCGGTTTGTTCTATAACCAAATTTTCATTTACAATTTTTTTGCGTAATAATGTAGTGTTTATTTTTAATTCCTCTACAAAACTATCTTTGGAAGCTTTTACCGCATTTTCCTCACTGGGCTGCTCTACCGATCGTTTTTCTACTTTCCGTACATCAAACAAGTACCCCTTGCCATTGATCACCAAAGCCGCCTTTCCCCGAAGAATTCCCAAAATAACCTGTTCTTCGTCGTTGGCCTTATTGGCATCACAAAAGCATATTTCGCCGCTTTCAAGACTTTTTTCAATATCACTGGTATTTTTTAACGGCTCTATAATAAAGCGAGAAAGCGCAGAGCTATCAATCATCCCCTCTATAAAAAAAATCATGCAAGTCTTATTGGCAACACGCAGATACCGCTTTTTAAAATCCATATTCTTTTTGAAGATGCGCATAATGTTTTCCGTTTTAATCAAACAATTTCCAAACATAATTTTTCTCCTTTTGCAGTATATTTATTTTGGTTATTCATACGCAAAATATACAAATTGACCGCAAAGTTTTTAACTGATATAATATAAAAAAATGTATTTAAGGAAAAAGAAGATGTTAAAATTTTGGCTGCGTTTATATAAAGAAGGAAAATTATTAAAAGATACCGTTTGTGATGTAGATGAAAATCTTTCGCCCGGCAAATTATTGGAAGAGGGTTTGAAAATCTGCTGTTATGAATTGGATATTCCCAATCCTATGATTTTAAAAAAACATGTGAACGATATTCGCCAATATTCACTTACACGCTTTTTGCCCATTGATTTTCCCGAAGCTGTGGATTTTGATAAAGCAGAAATCAATTTGTTTGATAATGCCAAAAAGAAAAATGAAAATTTATAGAATAGAATAAAAGCTCTTTGGCATAATAATATGCGAAGGAGTGATTGAAATGGCTATTGATAAAACTGCACTTGCGGTAACAATAATCGGTGCGCTGAACTGGCTGCTGGTAGGTCTGTTTTCATTTGATCTGGTTGCTTTTATTTGCGGCGGTTCCGCCACTGTTGCTGCGAGAATCATATATGCAATTATCGGTATAACAGCTCTGTGGTCCATTACCCTCTTGTTCCGCAGAATACGGCCTGTTACCGAAACGTAAAACGCAAATAATTTATATTGACATTTCCCCCCTTGGTAAGGTACAATCAATGTTGACTTTACTAAAGGGGGTTCTTTTATGCTTATTAAATTAAACGACTATAAACATCTTTTTATTGACGATGACGCTACTCTGGCCCTGCAGGAGGCTTTGATCGCCTGTGCCCGAAATCCGGGAGCCACTTTAAAATTAGGCGGAGGCACACTCCATTTTTATAAAAAATTTGCCTTTGAAAAAGAATATTATATTTCCAACAATGATTACAGTAAAAAATCCATTATTTTCCCTTTAATCGGCATGAAGGATATTACTATTGACGGTGAGGGCGCTGAATTACTCTTTCACGGTACCGTTCTTCCTTTTGTAATTGATAACAGTCAAAATATAACCATTACAAATCTTTCGGTGGATTATCCGCATCCTTTCTTCTTTCAAGCAAAAATAACCGCAGCCGATGAGCATAGCTTAGAACTTACTTACGATACGGAAGAATTCTCTGCTGAAATACGAAATCATGAAATGGTGTTTTTCAGCAAAAACGACGGCTGGGAAATGGCAAAAGACAAACTTCTTGCCTGTGAATGTGAAGCCGATACGAAAGCTCCCTCAGCATACATATCACCCTATTTTGCTTATTTTAAAGATGCAGACGACGGCTCTTTTTTAAGCAGCATGTACCGTTATGTAAAACCTGAGCAGCTGGCACCGGGAAAGATCCGTTTTACCGGTGAATTAAAACACAAGCATACGGTAGGAAACATGTGGGTTTGTACTTTTTCCGGAAGAGAAAACCCCGGCATTTTCGGTAACCGTTCTAAAAATATTCAAATTAAAAACGTTACCCTGTATCATACCGCTTCTATGGGCGTAATTTGTCAGCTGTGTGAAAATGTTACAATGGAAAAGCTTTCTACGGTGATTCGTCCCGACTCCGGCCGCTATCTTTCCGTCAACGCGGATTCCACTCATTTCGTAAACTGCACCGGCGCCATTGTGTACGAATCCTGTATCTTTACCAATATGTTGGATGACGCCGGCAACACGCACGGAAACTACACTCGTTTTGTGCAAGCGCTTAACGCCAATTCATTGCTGGCTACTTTCGGTCATTTTCAACAAAAAGGTATTAATCTGTACGATAGGGGCGATCGAATCCATATTGTAGATAACCTTTCGATGCAAACGCTGGCAACCCTTACAGTAAAAGACTCTTTTTTGATTTCAGAGGATTATATTCGTTTGGAATTTGAAGAAAATCTGCCGCAGATGAAAGACGGATATGTAATCGAAAACTTTACGAAAATGCCTGAGCTTTACATTCATAACTGTATATGCGGCCATAACCGCCCCAGAGGTTTTTTGCCCGGAACCTGGCGTAAAACGGTCATTACCGGCAATACTTTTTATAATATGATGTGCGGGTTGCATTTTACCGGAGATTCTAATGATTGGTTTGAAAGCGGCCCGGTAAACGACGTACTGATAAAAGGAAACAACTTTAAAAACGCGGCATATACCGGCGGTGCCGCAATTGTAATATCGCCTCAGATAAAAGAAGGAGCGATGCCGTTCCATAAAAATATTATTATTGAAGATAATATTTTCGAACTGCATGAAGAACGTTTCCTTTCTGCCCAATACGCCGACGGTTTAATTATGAGAAACAATAAATTTATAAAGAATTCCGATCTTCCCGCGCACAAAAAGGTAGGCGAAAACGGAATTAGCATTTATCATTGCAGTAATACGGATGCTGAGCCGCCCAAACAAGTATAATTCTGTTTGTAAAACAAAATTTCGGCAATACTTTAGGCAGCCATTCTGCACGCAAAATAATTAAGGTATTATTGATTAAAAACAGCTGTGTTAAACGTATCAATACTCATACGGTTTTATTCGGGATTTTTAACCCGATAAAACCGTTTTTCAATTTTTTGTTCCAAAAAATTATAAAGGCAAAAAAATAAAGATTGAGGCAAAATTTGATTTTGCCATTGCAACGATGGCAATCCGCGCATAAACTTACTTTCTTCGGACTTTTTCAACGGTATTTTAATTCTTTATAAAAATATAGCTCTCCCTATGCCGCCAATAAAATTACTAAATCAAAAATCAGCAAAAAAAACAATTGGCTAATGACAAAAAAACCGGCGTATAAAATATTCTTCCGCTTTTTTAATAATCGGAAATGTATAAAATAACGAAGAGAAAAGCCTTGCCACTCATAAAAGAATTCTCTTATTTACGTTTTAAAACACAATACCGTTGCCAAAGATCGAAATCCGGCCGCCGAGCCGAGGCGGCTAAATTTCGATCTCTCAGAAATCCCATGCCACTTAGCAATATCTTTTGAAGAAAAACAACTTTTGATAAAATTGACGGCAATAAAAATAAGAGTTTCTTATTCCTCCGTTATTTTATTGGAATATTGATATTATGCGTATCAATACAGCACCGGGAATGACAAAATGCTCTAAAGAAAAAACGAGAATTTATTGTTTTTGTCCCAATATGCGATATAAAAAGGTCAGCGCATCTTCCATATTCAATCCATTGTGCCCTTTATCCGGCGCAAAGTGTAAGATTACTTCAATATCATTATATTCGGTAATATTTCTCATTGCTTCCGCATCTTTTAAAAACGGTACCAACTGAGTGGAATTATCCGCAGTCGAACATAAATTGACGTGCATATATATTTTAGGCACGTAGTGATGTTTTTCAAAAGCATCCACAATATTAAAACGCTCTTTATAATTCAGCGCAGCGCTGATATTGTCAAAAGAAAAGGTGACCACGGAATCCAAAGCATCCTTAAAGATCCAGTGTCTTACATCAAGCTGAGCATTATCTGCCACTACCTTTGCTCCTTTTAAATAGATGCCCATGATAATGGAAAGATATCCTCCGGCGGAAGTTCCGTAAATAGCAGTATTCTCAAGACGAATTCCCATTTTATTTATGATTTTCGCTAGAATAAGGCTGCTGTTTTCAAGATAATAATTTTCATTTTTTCCGATACCCCATCCGATTTGCAGAAAATTATTCAGATATAATGTGGGATCCATGCAAAACACAGCGGAAGTCTTTAATAGATTTGCCCAGCTATGCCTTTGAAATATGGGAACAGAAACATTCCCTTCCGCTACAGCACCGTTATTAAAAACAATAAGTTTATCATTATCACTTCGCCGGTGAATTAAATATTCATAAGGAACGCCGTCCTTTATGACCCGCAGAACATAAAGACAATCTCTTTGTATCTGATAATCATCCAGCTCATACTCATGAAGAGTAATCTCCGGATACGGCAGCTTTTTCTTGGTAGTATTGGATGTCGTTTTTTGAATGGTTTGTTCAATCAGTTCAACTGTTTTTCTGACTTCTGTTTTTATATCGTATTCATTACTCACATCGGCAAATTCTTTATATCCGTCATATTTATTTAAATACCGGATCAATACGGTTGCCAATTCTTTTTCATCATAGTTTATAATATCCCCGCAGTTGTATTTTTGTATCAACTCTTTTGCCACCCCCACATCCGTTGAAATAATAGGCGTATTCAACATAGCGCTCTCCACTAAAACAAGACTGAACCCTTCACTGAGCGATGTTAATACGGTAGCCGTACTGTTTTTAATATATGGGTACGGATTTTCAATAAATCCAAGGATTTTTACATTTTCCTCAAGGTCGTTTTCTTTGATATATTTTTCAAGCTTTCCCCTATCTTCCCCATCACCTAAAATATAAATAATAAAATCATTGCGCTGTTTTTTTACCTCTTTCGCAGCTTTTAACAACAGAATTTGGTTTTTATTATAATCCAGACGGCCAAGCGTGGTAAACAAAATTTTATCCGGCAGAAGAATTTTTTCCCGGCTGAGAAGTTTTATTCAGACTGTCGAAAAAGTCCAGTATAAGCTGGGCTTTTTTGCATAAATAAGGTA
>CAJKLB010000056.1 GCA_905200615.1 uncultured Selenomonadales bacterium
CAGGAGCCGAAACTTCCTTGGAAACCTTCTTGTCAGAGTCCAACGGCTTCATTGTGGGGAATAACAGCACATCACGGATAGCGGCGCTGTCAGTAAGCATCATCACAAGCCGATCAATACCGATGCCAAGGCCGCCAGTCGGGGGCATACCGTATTCCAGCGCGCAAAGAAAATCCTCGTCCACATCATTCGCTTCTTCGTCACCCAATGCCTTCAGCCTAGCCTGCTCCTCAAAGCGGCCGCGCTGATCGATAGGATCATTTAATTCTGAAAAAGCATTCGCATGCTCCCGTCCTACAATAAACAGTTCAAACCGCTCGGTAAAATCAGGATCCTGCGGTTTACGTTTGGCAAGGGGCGAAATTTCCACCGGATGCTCGGTAATAAACGTAGGCTGAATCAAGTTCTTTTCGCAATATTCTTCAAAGAACAAATTCAAAATATCGCCTTTTTTATGATGTTCCTCATAAGCAATATGATGTTGCTTTGCCAAATCACGGGCTTCCTCCAAGGAAGAAACCGCGTCAAAATCAATGCCGGCATATTTCTTCACCGCCTGCTTCATAGTAAGCCGTTCAAAGGGTTTTGCTAAATCAAGCTCATATTCACCGTACTTAACGACCGGTGTTTTTAAAACCTCACAAGCTAAATATTTAATTAAATCTTCGGTTAAATCCATCATTCCCTCAAAATCAGTATACGCCTGATAAAGTTCCAAAAGAGTAAACTCAGGATTATGACGCACCGAAAGGCCCTCATTGCGGAACACGCGGCCGATCTCATAAACTCTGTCAAAACCGCCGACAATCAGCCGTTTTAAATAGAGCTCTAAAGAAATACGCAGATACATATCCATATCCAGTGCGTTGTGATGCGTAATGAACGGACGGGCATTGGCTCCGCCGGCCATGGTCTGCAATACCGGCGTTTCTACTTCTAAGAAGCCGCGCATATCCAAATAATTACGTATTTCGCGGATAATTAAAGAACGCTTCCGAAAAGCTTCTTTTACTTCAGGATGAATAATCAGATCCACATATCGCTGACGGTATCTGGCATCGATATCTTTCAGCCCATGATATTTTTCCGGCAGCACCTGAAGAGATTTGGAAAGCAGCTGAATACTCTGCACATGAATCGATACTTCGCCGGTCTGCGTCCGAAACACATACCCTTTTATCCCTATAATATCGCCGATATCCATCTGCTTAAATTCCGCGTATTCTTCTGTACCGATATCATCACGGCGCACATATAACTGAATAAGCCCTTTGTTGTCGCGTAAATGGGCAAAACTGGCCTTCCCCATCACCCGCTTGGACATCAGCCGTCCGGCAACAGAAACCTGCATTTCTTTTCCGTCTTCATAATGATCGATAATATCCTGAGAATAATCCCTGCAATCATACTTGGTAATCACAAAAGGATTTTTTCCGTTCTGATTCAGCATCTCCAACTTTTCGCGGCGAACTTTAAGAACCTCATTTAAATCTTTTTCCTGCGAAGCGTTATTTTCCGTCATTCCGTTTTATCCTTTCCTTTAATCCTTAGGTAAAATTTCCAACAACTTATATGTGAGCACGCCTGAAGCTGTGTTCACCTTAATGGTAGCACCTTTTTTCTTGCGCAGAAGAGCGCTTCCGATAGGACTTAAATTGGAAATTTTCCCATGAAAAGGGTCCGCTTCGCTGGAACCGATAATATCATATATTAATTCTTCCTTGGTTTGCATATCTTTAATTTTTACTTTAGAGCCCACACGTACCTCGTCATTGGGCAGCATGGAATCATCGATAACCACAGCGTTATTCAACTGCTGCTGCATCGCGGCGATTTCCGCTTCCATTTCCGCCTGTTCCCGTTTGGCCTCGTCATACTCGCTGTTTTCCGAAAGGTCTCCCAGTTCACGAGCGGCAGAAATGCGCCGGGAAATTTCCGGTCTTCTTACCTGCAAATAATAATCTAATTTTTCCTGAAGCTTTGCCTTTCCTTCGGCAGTCATCATATTTTTATTTTCACTCATAAAAAAACTCCTTAACCGCTAAATACAATATATTATATTACGTCTCGTCCATTATGTCAAACAAATCGGGGTGCCGTTTTTTCAATTCTTTCTCCAATGCTCTGCCGTAAAACAAAAATCCCAAATCATTCGGATGCAGTCCTCCGTCATAATAATACTCAGGTGTCTGAGGCATAAAAGACGCGGTTTCTATTACCTTTACTCCGTTTTCCGCTGCCGCGACGCGAATGAATTCCCTTACCTCTTCCAGAGTCCCTGCCGCCTTTTTTTCTTCTTGTCCGATGCGCCAAATCGGCAGCACCGCAAAGACAGGT
Organism: uncultured Selenomonadales bacterium; assembly: GCA_905200615.1. Taxonomy (GTDB): domain Bacteria; phylum Bacillota; class Clostridia; order Christensenellales; family QALW01; genus UMGS1322. Next base: position 2,338 of record CAJKLB010000056.1, read on the forward strand.
ACTAATGGGTATAACTTTTTTATCTTTTTAAAATAGCCGCTTGCCTGATCAAAAATATCTTTTTTATCTGTTGCCCAATCATTTGTTCCATAAGCAACAAGAATTATTTCCGGCAAAAATTCCGGCAGCAACTCTATATTTTCCTCACAGAAGATATCACCGCCTATTCCTTGGTTTACCACTTCGGCCTGCATGGCATCGGCCAAAAGATTTACATAGGAAAGCTGCGGATGATACGCATCATACCCTTGAGTTATGGAATCCCCCAAAGCCAGCAGCTTTCTTCTTTTTTCCGCCGGTCGGATACCGCCATCAGGTACGCTCATATGCTTTAAGGCGATTCCCGAAACATTGGGAAAATAAACGGTAACATGTGACGGCTGCTCTCTTTCGGGAACGGAAAGAACAAACGTTCCCTGATCCGAATGATTTTCTTTATAATAATGTACCGTATTTACGCCGTTTATAAGTCCGTCAATGGCGTAATATTCACGCCCGGAACCGGGAAATATCTTAAAATCAAAAGAAACGCTTCCGCCATAGCAGTAAAAATCCAGTCGCATCCCGGCGGTAGCGTACATGCGCGGAGCGAATCCCCTCTGCCGCAAGATCTTTTCTTGTCCAGGCGTAAAGCGAAAAAAATGTAAATATCCTTCTCTCTCCTCAATTCTAAGAGCGCCAAAGGTAATTTTTTTGATCTCTTCCGCATTTAAAATCATAAAATTCTCTCCTTAAAAACAGTAAAAAAATTTTTATTTAGTGTAGCACAAAAAAAAGCCCCTGACAAACCCTTTTATGTATATTTTCGGCGTTTTTGTATATCCTAAAACTGAAAGACTATAGAAAGAGGGTTATCGATTTATGAGAAGCAATATAAAATGTGACGCCGAAAAATGTATGCATAACTGTGATGGACTTTGCGACGCGGCAGTGGTGCATGTACGTGACGGAAAGGGCAATTCTCAAAGTGCCCGCTGCACGACCTACGCTTACCGCATTTCCAACAGCGGCAGCCGTCTCTTGATGGAAATGGGCGAGGATATGTCTCTTGACAGGCATGATAAGGACGAGGATATTCCGATTGCCTGCGGAAAATTCGATTGCCGCCACAACGAGGATTGCGCCTGTACCGCAGGAAGCATCCACGTACTTTCTCCCTGTGACTGCAGCCATAATCAATGCTCCTGCAACACCTACAAACCGAAATAAAAAAACAGTTGCCAATTTTTTTCCCCTGTGCTACAATGTTTTTTGTTAAAAATGATAAAAGCGATGAAAAAGCAAAGTAGTTGTAGGGGTATTTACACAGAGAGAGACGTACAATAGGTGCAAGCGTCTTTTTATACCGGCAATGAAGTTCCCTTTTGAGCTTCCGGCTGAAAGATCAGTAGGCCCGGACGGCAAAACACCGTTATGTTGTTGAGGCACTTGTTTGAGTGTAAATTAGGGTGGTACCACGGTCTTCGTCCCTTGCGGCGAAGACCTTTATTTTATTTTCAGGAGGATTTTTGTGATGCTTGATACACTGAACAGCATAAAGCAGCGCTTTGAGGAGCGCCTGCAAAAACTAAAAGACATCAATGATCTGGAAGAACTGCGTGTAGCCTTTACGGGAAAAAAAGGCGAGCTCACCCAATTACTGCGTTCTATGGGAACAATTCCCGCTGAAGAAAGACCGAAAATGGGGCAAAAAGTAAACGAACTGCGGAATTTGATCGAAGATGCACTGACACACAAACGTGCGGAATTAACTGCCTCTCTGCGCTCGGCCCAGCTGCAAAACGAGAGTGTCGACGTTACCATTCCGGCTAAGCCTTTGAAACAAGGCACTCTGCATCCCCTTTCTCTCACCCAGGAGCGCATGTGCGAAATTTTCCGCAGTATGGGGTTTGACGTGGTGGACGGACCGGAAATAGAAACCGACTATTATAATTTTAAAGCACTGAACCTGCCGGAGGATCACCCCGCACGCGATATGCAGGATACTTTCTACTTAACCAAAAATCTGCTGCTGCGCACCCAGACTTCCGCCGCACAGATCCGCACGATGAAATCCCGCAATGTGCCCATCCGGGTAGTCTGCCCCGGCCGCGTATACCGTGCTGACGAGGTAGACGCTACCCATTCCCCCGTGTTCCATCAGTTGGAAGGACTTGTAGTAGACAAAGGCATCAACCTGTGCCATTTAAAATATGTACTTGAAGAATTTGCCCGTGAAATGTACGGAAATGATACAAAAATCAAATTCCGTCCCTCCTATTTCCCCTTTACCGAACCCAGTGTGGAGGTAGATATATCCTGTACCGAATGCGGCGGCAAAGGCTGCCGCATCTGCAAGGGCATCGGCTGGATCGAAATTCTCGGCGCGGGTATGGTTCATCCCAACGTTTTAAGGGAATGCGGTATCGACCCTGAGGTTTACAGTGGCTTTGCTTTTGGTATCGGCATAGACCGCATTGCGATTACCAGTTATAAAATTCCCGATTTACGCCTGGTATTTGAAAATGACGTACGCTTTTTAAAGCAGTTTAAGTAAGGGAGGGAAAATAAAATGAAGGTTTCACTGAATTGGCTCAAAAAATATGTGGATATCGATGTTGCCCCCGAGGTTCTTTGCGAAAAAATGACCGCTCAGGGTTTTGAAGTGGAAAGCATGGAAAAAAGCTCGGTGATGAGCAACGTAGTAACCGCAAAAATCAAACAAATCCAAAAGCATCCGGATTCCGATCATCTGCAGATCTGCCAGTTGGACTGCGGCATAGGCGAAGAGGTACAGATCGTTACCGGCGCCGATAATATCTTTGAAGGAGCCCTGGTCCCCGCGGCGCTGCACGATTCCCACCTGCCCAACGGCATGCACATCAAAAAGGGAAAACTGCGCGGCATTGTCAGCAACGGCATGATGTGCTCCGGCGAAGAATTATGCTTAAACGGTACGGGGTATCCCGGAGCCGATGTATACGGCATCTTAATTCTTGAAGATCGCTGGGCACCGGGAACCGATATGAATACCGTACTTGGAACCGATGATTGTGTGATCGATTTCTCCGTTACACCCAACCGTCCGGACTGTAACTGTGTGCTGGGTATCGCCCGTGAGGTAGCCGTTTGTCTTAAAAAGGATTTCCGCCTGCCGGAAACAAAGTACACGGTAAAAAAGGAAGCCTCTCTGCCGGTACAGGTTACGGTGGAAGATGATGCGCTCTGCCCCCGGTACATAGGCACCGCGGTAGAAAATATCCGCCTTGCGCCTTCTCCCCAGTGGATGTGCGATTGTTTAAATGCCGCGGGTATGCGGCCGATTAACAACATCGTAGATATTACCAACTTTGTAATGCTGGAAACCGGCCAGCCAATGCACGCCTTTGATATTCACGATATTGCCGATCGTCACATTATCGTGCGCCGGGCCAAAGAGAATGAAGAACTTACCACCCTTGACGGCAAAAAGCACACCCTTACCGATGAGATGCTTGTAATCGCCGACGGTGAGCGTGCTGTAGGCATTGCCGGTGTTATGGGCGGACTGAACAGCGAAATAAAAGACACAACCAAAAACATTTTTTTTGAATCCGCAAAATTCCGGCGGGACAGTGTCCGTAAAACGGCCAAGGCTTTAGGCATCCGCACGGAGGCAAGCGCGCGGTATGAGAAAGGAATTGACGCTGCCGGCTGCCGGTTTGCGATGGATCGCGCCCTTCATCTGATTGATGCCTTGAACGCAGGGGATATTACCGCCTGGGCGCCGGATATCTGCAAAGAGCCGCCTAAAGATACTGTTTTAGAAGTACCGGTTACGCAGATTCAGGCTTTGTTGGGCATTGAAATTCCGGTTCAAACCATGTTGGATATTCTTAATCGGCTGGGGATCGATACCCAAGAGGAAAACGGAGTTCTCCGCTGCCTGATTCCTTCCCGACGTGACGATATCGAAGGCGGTGCTGATCTTGCGGAAGAAATCATCCGCGTATACGGCTATGACCACATTGAATCACAGCCGCTTTGCGGGGTACTTACCCGCGGAACCAAAACCAAGCAGCAACAGTTTTGTGATCTTGCAAAAGAAGTTCTGCTCTCTTGTGCCGCGAATGAAACGGTTACCTATTCGTTTATTTCTCAAAAGGCCTATGACTCTCTTGGGCTTTCATCGGAAAATGCTATCAAAATTCTGAATCCCTTAGGGGAAGATTACAGTCTGATGCGCACGCAGCTTTATTCCAGCATGCTTTCGGTTATGGCGCTGAATGCCAGCCGGGGAACAACAGAAATGCGTTTGTTCGAAATCAGCAAGCTGTTTCTGGCCAAAGAGCAGCCTCTTTCTCAGCAGCCTGAGGAACGCAGCGCAATGATAATCGGTCTGATGGGCGAAAATGAGGATTTCTTTACCTTAAAAGCCATCGTAGAAACGCTGCTGAACCGCTTCGGTGTAAAGGGTGTTTATACAAGAAGCGAAGAGCCGTTTTTGCATCCCGGAAGGCAAGCACAGGTAACTGCCGGCGGAAAATATATTGCCACCCTCGGCGAGCTTCATCCCGATACCGCTGAAATCTTTGAAATAGAAGGCCGGCCGCTGCTGGCGCAAATTGATCTGGCGCAGCTGTTCGCTCTTGCCAACTTAAAAGTGCTTTACAAGCCGCTTCCCAAATATCCGGCTATGATGCGGGATCTTGCGGTGCTGGTAGACGCTTCGCAGGAAATCGGACCGATGTTGGAAGCCATTGCTTCTGCCGGAGGCAGTCTGATTACCAACGTAGAACTGTTTGACATCTACAAAAGCGATTCTCTGGGCGCGGGAAAAATGAGTGTTGCCTTCTCCATTACCATGCTTAATCCTGAGCGCACACTCAAGTATGAGGAAGCACAGAAAGCTTTTGATAAAATCGTGCGCGCCTTGGAATATCGTTTCGGTGCCGTGCTTCGCAGCTGAATCTAAAAAAACATCAAAGGGTATCCTTTAACCGTCATTTTTTTGACTTTTAGGATACCCTCTTTTTTTATACAAACGCCTATCTGTATTTGCACAGGCCGTATGTTTGGCTAATTTCTGTAAAGTGATGCGTAAATACCGCCTTTTTGCAGCAGTTGCTCATGCGTTCCCTCTTCGGCAATGCCTTCATCCGTAAGCACTAAGATGCGGTCCGCATTGCGTACAGTCGTCAGACGATGCGCGATAGTAAGCGTAGTTCTTCCTTTGGAAAGCGCCTCCAGCGATTGCTGCACCAGCTGTTCGCTTTCATTATCCAACGCGCTGGTAGCTTCATCCAAGATTAAAATGGGCGGATTTTTCAAAAAAACCCGGGCAATGGAAATCCGCTGTTTTTGTCCGCCCGAAAGCTTCACCCCACGCTCGCCCACATAGGTATCGTATCCGTCGGGCAAATTCATAATAAAATCATGCGCGCCGGCTAATTTAGCGGCCTGAATCACTTCCTGCAAATCGGCTCCGGGTAACCCGTATTCAATATTTTCCCTTACCGAGCCTGAAAACAGATAAACATCCTGCTGTACCATACCGATATTACGGCGAAGCGAACGCATCGTAACATCCGCGATGCTTTTTCCGTCAATAGTAATCCTGCCAGCCGTCAGCTCATAAAACCGGGGAATCAAATTACAAATCGTTGTCTTTCCGGAACCCGATGGACCTACAATCGCAATATTTTCTCCGCTTTTAATGGTAAGATTAATATCCGTCAAAATATTTTCCAAATGTTTTCCATAGGAAAACGAAACATTTTCAAAACAAATATCGCCCTTTACCCTCTCCAGTTTTTGAGCATGCGGTTTATCTTCAATATCCGGTTGAGTATCCATAATCTCGGCAAAACGCTCAATGCCCGTCATTCCGCGCTGAAACTGTTCCGCGAATTCTACAATTTTACGGATAGAAGCCAAAAGCGTGGAAACGTACAAAAGATACGCTACCAATACCGATACGTCGATTTGTCCGTTAATCAAAAAAAGCGCTCCGGCAACAATAATGACGATATACATAAAGCCTTCAAAGAATCTTGTAGAAGATTGAAATCCGGCCATATAATGATACACCTTTGTTTTTACCTTTAAAAAAGTTTTATTCCCGTGCTCAAACTTTTCAATTTCCTTTTCTTCATTGGCAAAGGATTTCACAACCCGCATGCCTAAAAGACTGTCCTCCACTTGTGAATTCAGTTCTCCCACCGTCTTTCTGGATTCCCGAAAGCCTTGCTTCATGCGCTTATTAAAAAACAGCAGCACAGCAAGCATAATGGGAAGAACCGCGAACAGAATTAAGGTAAGAGGAATGCTGAAGGTGCAGAGAATAATAAAGGATGCCGCGATTTTAATACCCGCGATAAAGAATTCTTCCGGGCAGTGATGCGCAAATTCGGTAATATCGAACATATCGCTGGTAATACGCGACATTAACTGTCCTACCTTGGTGTTATCATAAAAATTAAAGGAGAGCTTCTCCAGGTGAGAAAAAAAGTCCGAGCGCATATCAGCTTCCAGCCGGGCGCCCATGATATGCCCCACTGACGCCATATAATAGTTGGCAAGGGTATCGATCAGCCTCAGCAGCAGATAGAACGCGCCTGCCCGCAAAACGAAGGCTACGGTCAGCAGCTCAGGAGTATCCGTGGCACGTCCTGTAATCTCCTTCACAATCAAGGGAAACACCAGTTCGCATATTGTGGTAGCGCAAGCGCACAACAGATCAAAAATAAGAATTCCGATATATGGCCTGTAATAAGGAAGGAATCGTTTAAACAGGGATTTTCTTTTCATAGGGTCACCTTTACGCGATAAAATCAGAAAGCCGATTCCGTACTTTTCAGTACAAAGCGGCTTTTATGATGGTATTATAATGGGTTTTCAGTAAAAAGTAAAGTAATTAACCCTTTCTTTTATAAAAAATAGTGATAAAAAATCAGATCCCCGTATTTCATCCAAAACGTATAAACAACGCCGCCGAAAAGTAAAATTCGCAAGAAAACACACATAAGTACCGTAGTAACAATAACGCGGCATACTTTTCCTTCCTGAATTACTCTTTTCAATATTGCCGCGCAGGCAAGAAAAACCATCAAAATAAAAAGCCACAGCAGCCAGCTCGGCGGCAAAACATCCTGAATTCCCCCGCCTGTTGCGCAAATGCCATAAGCGGCAAATATCGCGGTAAACAATAGTCCTATACTCGTCAGAATAGGAATAAAATTGTGCTTTATAGAATTCATAAAAATTCCCCCTTTTCCGCTTTAGCCAAATGCGCTTGTTGAAAGAATAAACGGCCGCCCGTTCATCGCGGCAGATAATACAAACTTAAATTTTTCATGATTCCGCCGGTATTTCCTGAAGCGTTTCCTCTAACAACGAAGTACAATGTGGACACCGCCGCGCCTCAATCGCGATTTCACTGCAGCAAAACGGACACTTCTTAGTGGTAATCTTTTTGGGCTCTTCTTTCTTTTTTCCTATGGACGCTAAAGCGTTTACTCCCTTAACAATTAAGAAAATAAGGAACGCCATAATCAAAAAATTCATAACGCCCGTAATAAACGCGCCGTATTTAATCTGCACATCAAACACCGTTAACGCCATATCGGATAAATCTTTTCCCTGTATCAAGCCGATAATAGGCGATATAATATTATCGATCAATGATTTTACTACATTCTGAAACGCGCCGCCGATCATCACGCCTACAGCAAGATCCAGCACATTGCCGCGGTGGGCAAATTGCCTGAATTCTTTAAAAAACTTTTTCATACCATAACTCCGTTTCTTCTCTTATGAACGGTATCCGGCGCGGCAACGAGCCGATAGCCGTTCATGTATAAACAGTATATCGAATAAATCGACAAGATACAAGTGTTTTTTTTAAATTTTGACGCCGTGCTTAACACAATATCAAAACAGTAAAGGTTTCGCCCGCCTTTTACAAAAGCCGGTGAAGCACAAAAACCCGGCTTACTCGCCAAAGAGGGGGCAAACTTTAAAATCCACACAATAAAGTTTTCGTCCACCTTTTACAAAAGGCGGTGGGGGTACCGGGGGA
>CAJKLB010000057.1 GCA_905200615.1 uncultured Selenomonadales bacterium
CGATTTTCTCATAAGGAGTATTATCAGAACTCGGCTGTTTAACGATTACCCCGGTAGTTTAACGAATACTCCAGTAATTCAACGATTACCCCAGCTGTTTAACGATTACAACGGCATGGAAGCCCGCAAACCCTCCAAAACGCACAAAACCCCGTTGCAGAATTGCTCTGCAGCGGGGTTCACTTATGCGCTGAAACAGCCGAAAAGCCTTATTTCAAGCGGTTTTCGGGCATAGAAAAATGCCACCGTAATTCTATCAAAATTACGGTGGCATTATGGTAGAGTGTGAGGATATCAAAGACCGGGATATCGATGCATTTTATTATTGTGATCCTGTTATGGGCAGCAATAAGGCTGAATCCTATAAATATTTAAGAGCAGAGGAACTCTATGGCATGCTGTGCGTACAGCGGGAGAACGGATATTTCTTTATCTATTCGGAAGATGCCGTATATAACAGCGATAAAAGCGCATTCTTCGGCGGAAGAAACTTGAAAAGACCTCAAGCGGTTCAAGAAGGGGAGTTTTGTGCCGGATGCCAGGATGAAGCGGTACTCTGTCTCAAACGTCCGGCAAAGACGCGTTTTGCGATTTTCTGCGGATATGCGGCCGATAAAGGGGAATTAGCAACGCTGGCTGAAATCATAAAGGATGCCGATCCCCAAGTCTGGTTGGAGGATGTGAAGCATGAATGGGAAACCCGGATTCAAGCAATTCAGATTAAAACACCCGACAGAAAGCTGGATATTCTGTTTAATCATTGGCTGTACTATCAAACAATGACTTCCCGTTTGCTTGCAAGGTGCGGATTTTATCAGGCCGGCGGTGCTTATGGATTCCGCGATCAGCTGCAAGACTGTCTGGCCTTGCTCATCAGCGATCCGGATTTTGTACGGAGACATTTGCTTTTGTGTGCCGCCCATCAGTTTAAAGAGGGTGATGTACAGCATTGGTGGCATCCGCCTTATGCCGGCGTACGCACTACCGTCAGCGACGATCTTTTGTTTTTACCTTTTGTTGCCGCCAGATATTTTGAGGTTACCGGCGACAAAGAACTGTTTGACCAGATTGTTCCCTATCTGGAAGGACACAGCCTGAACGGTCGGCATGATCTGTATGAAAACGCATGGCCCTCAAAGGAAAGTTCTTCTTTTTATGAACACTGTATGCGTACGCTTCGTTTGGTAATCAAGCGCAGCGGCAGGCATAATCTTCCCTTAATGCTCGGGGGAGATTGGAATGACGGTATGAACGGTATCGGCAAGGAAGGAAAGGGAGAAAGTGTATGGCTGGGATGGTTCCTGTACTCGGTAATCAGCCGATTCCTGCCTATTTGCCGTTTGTATAACGCTGAGGATGAGCAGATGCTTAAAGAACACGCCAAAAAACTTGTCGATGCCTTAAATACCGTTTGCTGGGATGGCCAGTGGTATCGGCGTGCTTTTGACGACGAGGGAAAGATCATCGGCGCCAGTGACGCGTCCTGCTGCCGTATTGACGCGATTTCTCAGGCATGGGCAGTCCTTTCCGGTGCGGGGAAGCCGGATAAATGCAAAATCGCTCTTGATTCGTTGGATCGGCTTTTAATTGATAAGGAAAACGGAATTGTAAAACTGCTTACGCCTCCGTTTACAAAGGAATCCGGCGCAGGGTATATTGGAGAATATCTTTCCGGCGTTCGGGAAAACGGAGGACAGTACACTCACGGTGCGATTTGGACGGCTTCCGCTTTTGCCCAGATTGGGGAAGGAGATAAATGTGCGGAAATATTGGATATTATAAATCCTATCAGTCATACCATGACCAAGGCTGCCGCATCAAAATATATGCTGGAGCCCTATAGTGTGCCTGCTGATATCTATGCGAATGAGGAAAACACCGGGCGCGGGGGATGGAGTTGGTATACCGCCTCTTCCGGATTGTATTTTACGTCAGTACTGCATGATTTGTTGGGCATTCATGTGGAAAACGGTAAAGTAACGGTGGATCCGAATATTCCGCCGCATTGGCAGGAATATTCGGTGGACATTCACACGGATCGATTGACTTGCTGCGTAAAAGTTTTCAATCCTGACGGCCGCGGCGACGGCGTACGAAGCATCACTGCTGCAGAGAAAGAAGGTGTGTTTGGCTCCGGCAGTGAAATCCGCGTGGTTATGTAGGTGCGCTTTTAAAAGTCTTTTCGGAATCGGATTCTCCGGGGCCGGAAGACTTTTTTTCTTAAAAAAAGAGAAATGTGTTATTCTGTTGACTTTTTACAGTGAAATCAATATAATATTTTTATAATATTAAAAAGGATTTTACAATGCAGTATCATGATTTTTTACCTGTGAGCAGACAGGAATGTGAGGCACTTGGTTGGGAAAAACCGGATTTTGTATACGTGATCGGCGATGCGTATGTGGATCATCCGAGTTTTGGACCGGCAATTATTTCGCGGGTGCTGCAAAGTCATGGCTATAAGGTGGCTATTTTAGCGCAACCGGATTGGCATGATATTTCACGTTTTAAAGAATTCGGCAGGCCTCGGTTGGGCTTTTTAGTCAGTTCAGGAAATATTGACCCCATGGTCAATCATTATACGGCTTCTCATAAAAGGCGCAGCAGCGATGCGTATTCTCCCGGAGGTAAGGCAGGTCTGCGTCCGGATCGAGCGGATATTGTTTATTGTAATTGTATCCGCCAGGCATATAAGAATATTGCCATTGTTATTGGCGGGGTAGAGGCCAGCCTGCGGCGATTTGCGCATTATGACTGTTGGGATGATAAAGTGCGTGCTTCTATTTTAGTGGACAGCGGTGCGGACCTTTTGCTTTACGGCATGGGAGAAAAATCCATTGTGCAAATGGCCGATGCATTGGACGGCGGATTGAATATTCAAGACGTTACTTATATAAACGGTTCCGCTTATTTAACGGAAACACCGCAGAATGTATATAACGCATTAGAGATTGAAAGTTTTGAAGAGGTAAAAAGTAATAAAGAGAGCTATTGCCGTGCCTTTATGACGCAGATGAAAAATCAGAATCATCTTTCGGGCAAGACCCTGCTGCAAAAACACGGAAAAAGCTATGTCGCGGTGAATCCACCGGCAGAGCCGCTGACGCAGCGGGAGCTGGACGAAGTGTACGCTCTTCCTTATACGCGCCGGCCGCATCCGATGTATGACGCGTTAGGGGGAGTTCCTGCCATTCAAGAGGTAGAGTTTTCTATTACGGCCAATCGCGGGTGTGCCGGAGCCTGTTCCTTTTGCGCCATTACGTTTCATCAGGGAAGAGTGCTGCAAAGCCGCAGTGAGAAATCAGTAATCGATGAGGCAAGGCTTCTGACTTCTCTGTCCGGCTTTAAGGGATATATTCATGATGTGGGCGGCCCTACCGCCAATTTCTACGGCGGCGGGTGTGAAAAGCAGAAAAAAGAAGGGGCCTGCAGTTCACGGCAATGTTTGTATCCGAAAATCTGTCCGGCTTTTCAGCCAAACCATGAAAAATATATGCATTTGCTGGAAAAATTGCGTCAACTCCCGAAGGTAAAAAAGGTGTTTATTCGTTCGGGACTCCGGTTCGATTGCATGCTGGCGGATCAAAAACACGGACGGCAGTTTTTACGTCAGCTTTGCGAGTATCACGTTTCCGGCCAGCTGAAGGTGGCACCGGAGCATATTTCCGATAAAGTGCTTTCGCTTATGGGAAAGCCGGGAGAAAAAGTTTATCGGGAGTTTTGCCGGCAATACGCGCAAATGAATCAAAAGATAGGGAAAGAACAGTATTTGGTGCCGTATTTGATTTCCGGGCATCCCGGCAGTGATCTGGGGGAAGCCATTAAGTTGGCCGAATATTTGCGGGATCATCACCTGAATCCCGAACAGGTTCAGGAGTTTTATCCTACACCCGGTACGCTTTCTACCTGTATGTATTATACCGAAATGGATCCTCGAACCATGCAAAAGGTGTATGTTGCCAAAACAATACGGGAAAAAAAGATGCAGCGTGCCTTGCTGCAGTATAAAAAACCTCAAAATTATGAGACGGTTAAACAGGCACTGCTTCAGGCAGGCCGCGCGGATTTGATCGGATTCGGCCCCAAGTGCTTGATTCGGCCGCGAAAAAAAGGAGACAATAAATGACAGATTTTAAATCCGGTTTTTGCGTTTTATGCGGCAGACCCAACGTAGGAAAATCAACACTAATGAATTATTTTGTGGGACAGAAGATTGCCATTGTATCTCCGAAGGCGCAAACAACGCGGAACTGTATTCGCGGTATTTTAACACAGCCGGAATATCAAATTGTTTTTTTGGATACACCGGGAATCCATAAACCGAAATGTAAATTGAATGAATATATGGTAAAAGCCCAGAAGGAAGCCGCTGTGGGCGCGGATTTTACGGCTGTGATGCTGGATGCCGGGCAGCCCATAGGAAGCACGGATGAACACATTATACGGGAATATGCCTCTTTTGGTGCGCCATGCGCGATTGTGTTGAATAAAATAGACTGCGTTCCCAAAGAAAAAGTATTGGAACATTTAACCAAGTTAGCGGTTTATAATTTGCCCGTTCTTCCGGTTTCCGCGATAACGGGAGAGGGGTGCCAAGAACTTTTAAAGGTCATTACCCAGCACTTGCCCAAAGGACCAAAGTATTTTCCCGAAGATATGGTTTGTGATTTTCCCGAACGTTTTTTGGCAGCCGAAATCATCCGTGAAAAGGCTCTTTTGCTGTTGAATGAAGAAATTCCTCACGGCATCGGAGTGTCCGTTACGCAAATGAGGGAACAGCAAAACGGAAATATTCATATTAGCGCGGATATCGTTTGTGAACGGGAATCACATAAAGGTATTGTGATCGGGAAAGGCGGCAGTATGCTCAAAACGATCGGCATGCAGGCGCGTCAGGAGTTAGAAGCTCTTTTGGACGCAAAAATTTATTTAGAATTGTTTGTAAAAGTGCGGAAAAATTGGAGAAATTCCGGCGCCGTTTTAAAAGAATTGGGATACGGTGAATAATACGATGAAAACTGCACAACAATAATAATAGAACAAAGAAAGCGGTGATCGTATGAGCGAAGAGTTAGACCGGGCATTGATGAAAATGTTTTTAAAAACAGGGGATCCGTTTTATTACACGGCCCGCGGTATTTTAAAGGAACGGGAAGAAAATTGGGAGAAGCAGTAAAGCTGCAGGCAATTGTTTTAAACAAGACAGATTATAAAGAAAATGATAGAATTCTTACGCTGTTTTCCCCTGAAAAAGGAAAAATAACGGCTTCTGCCAAGGGCGTAAAAAAACCGACATCAAAGCTTCGTGCAGGCACGGAGCTTTTTGCCTTTGGCGATTACATATTGAGTGAAACACGGGGACGATATATTATTACGGCTTTTGACGGTATCGATAGCTTTCATGAGTTGAGGGAGGAATTCGACCGTCTTAGCGCCGCTACGCTTTTGCTGAAACTTTGTGATAAATCTTCGGCCGAAAATGAAGCGGCCCCTGAGCTTTTTATACTATTGCTGCGCTGCTTGGATAAGCTGAGAGATCAAAAGTATTCGGTGGCTGTAGTCTTGTCTGTTTTTTTACTTAAACTGTGCGCTGTTATGGGATATATGCCTGCACTTGATTGTTGCAGCCGATGTGGAGAAAAAGAAAATCTTTTTTTTCTGGTGCCGCAAGCCGGCGGAATTTGCTGCAGCCAATGCGCAGAGGAAAAGCATACTGTGATAACGGGCGGATGCTTGTTTTATATGCGCAAAATTCTTCAGGGAAGTATAAACGACGCTTTTTTGCTTAAACCGAGCTTAAAGCAGGCCAGAGAACTCTATTTTGCCGTATGTGGTTATGCTTCTTATTTCTTTGAAGGAAAACTGAAGATTATGGATTATCTTTCAAAATATGATTTGCTGTAAAAAACGGTTGCCAATAATTGCATTCTATCTTATAATACTGAAGGTATGTAAAGCATGTCTATGAAAGAACGAGCAAAGAAGCTCGCATTTTTAGGAGGAAAAATATGTCGAAAAAGTATGTATACCTTTTCAGCGAAGGCAATGCCACCATGCGTAATCTTCTTGGCGGCAAGGGCGCAAACCTTGCGGAAATGACAGGCCTCGGTCTGCCGGTGCCGCAGGGTTTTACCATCTCAACTGAGGCCTGTACCCAGTACTATGAAGACGGGCAGCAGATCAATGATGAGATTCAGGCACAGATCATGGAGTATATCGAAAAGATGGAGGGCATTACCGGCAAAAAGTTTGGTGATAAAGAAAATCCTCTTCTTGTTTCGGTTCGTTCCGGTGCACGCGCTTCTATGCCGGGTATGATGGATACTATTCTTAACCTTGGCTTGAATGAAGAAGTTGTTGAGGTTATTGCCAAAAAATCCAATAATCCCAGATGGGCATGGGATTGCTACAGAAGATTTATCCAGATGTATTCTGACGTGGTTATGGAAGTAGGCAAAAAATATTTTGAACAGCTCATCGACCAGATGAAAGAGAAAAAGGGCGTTGAGCAGGACGTTGACCTTACCGCCGATGATTTAAAAGAATTGGCCAATCAGTTTAAAGCTGAATATAAAAACAAAATCGGTGCGGATTTCCCCACTGATCCGAAAGAGCAGCTGATGGGCGCGATTAAGGCCGTTTTCCGTTCATGGGACAACCCCCGCGCTAATGTATACCGTCGTGATAACGACATTCCTTATTCATGGGGAACAGCGGTTAACGTACAGATGATGGCTTTCGGAAATATGGGTGATACCTCCGGTACGGGCGTTGCGTTTACGCGCAATCCTGCAACGGGTGAGAAGAAGCTGTTTGGTGAGTTCCTGATGAATGCTCAGGGTGAAGACGTTGTTGCCGGTGTACGCACACCTCAGCATATTGACGAACTGAAAAAAGTTATGCCCGAAGTATATGATCAGTTTGTGGGAATCTGTGATACTTTGGAAAAGCATTATAGAGATATGCAGGATATGGAGTTTACCATTGAAGACAGAAAACTTTATATGCTTCAGACCAGAAACGGGAAGAGAACCGCGGCGGCAGCTTTAAAAATTGCCTGTGATCTTGTTGATGAAGGCATGATTACCGATAAAGAAGCCGTTTGCATGATTGATCCCAGAAACCTTGACGCGTTACTGCATCCGCAGTTTGATGCCAAAGCATTAAAGGAAGCTGTTCCCATGGCAAAAGCTTTAGCCGCATCTCCCGGCGCTGCCTGCGGTAAGATTGTATTTACTGCTGACGATGCGAAAGCATGGGCTGCAAGGGGTGAAAAGGTTGTACTGGTTCGCTTGGAGACAAGCCCGGAAGATATTGAAGGCATGAAAGCTTCGCAGGGAATTTTGACAGTTCGCGGTGGCATGACTTCTCATGCGGCGGTTGTTGCCCGCGGCATGGGTACTTGCTGTGTAAGTGGTTGCTCAGCCATTAATATGGATGAAGAAAATAAAAAGTTTGTGCTTGCCGGAAAGACTTTCGTTGAAGGCGATTATATTTCTATTGACGGATCCACCGGCAATGTATATGAGGGAATTATTCCTACGGTAGACGCTTCCATCAGCGGCGAATTCGGACGGATTATGGAGTGGGCCGATAAATATAAGAAACTGATTGTAAGAACAAACGCGGATACGCCCCGAGATGCGAAACAGGCCTATGAGCTCGGCGCGCAGGGTATCGGTCTTTGCCGTACCGAACATATGTTCTTTGAAGGCGACAGAATTGCTGCCATCCGTGAGATGATTTGCTCTGACACGGTTGAACAGAGAGAAAAAGCTCTTGAAAAACTGCTTCCTATGCAGCAGGGCGACTTTGAAGCTATTTACGAGGCCATGCAGGGTTATCCGGTTACGATTCGTTTCTTGGATCCTCCGCTGCATGAGTTCGTACCGACAGAGGAAAAGGATATTGAAGCTTTAGCGGCTGCACAGGGAAAAACAGTAGAACAGATTAAGGCCATTATTGCTTCTCTGCATGAGTTTAATCCCATGATGGGACATCGTGGCTGCCGTTTGGCGGTAACGTATCCTGAAATCGCGAGAATGCAGACAAAAGCGGTTATCCGTGCGGCATTAAAGGTACAGGCTGCTCATTCAGAGTGGACGATTGTTCCTGAAATTATGATTCCTCTTGTAGGCGAAGTAAAAGAGCTTGCCTATGTGAAGAAAATTGTTGTTGAAACCGCGGATGCTGAAATTAAAGCGGCCGGCAGCAGCTTAAAATATAAGGTTGGTACTATGATTGAAATTCCCAGAGCTGCTCTTACAGCGGATGAGATTGCAAAAGAAGCCGAGTTCTTCAGCTTCGGCACCAATGACCTTACTCAGATGACATTCGGCTTCAGCCGTGATGATGCCGGTAAGTTCCTGGAAGCTTATTATGATAAGAAGATTTATGAGAATGATCCTTTTGCCAAGCTTGATCAGGTTGGCGTAGGAAAACTCGTAAAAATGGCTGTAGAGCTTGGACGTGCTACCCGCCCCGACATTAAATTAGGTATCTGCGGAGAACATGGCGGAGATCCTTCCACGGTGATGTTCTGTCATAAAATTGGCCTTACGTATGTTTCCTGCTCACCTTTCCGTGTGCCGATTGCGCGTCTTTCTGCTGCACAGGCTGCTATTAAGGATATGGAATAATTTAGATTTCATAGAGCACAACATAAAAAATATCCTTCTGAGAAATCGGAAGGATTTTTTTTGTTGAAAAATCAAAATAATTGTGTTATATTTTGCTTACAGAATATTAATATTCTACAAATAAGTTGTGTTTTTTGGGGATAGGATATGAACAGATTGGCATTAAAATCAGCGGCTAGAGAGCAAATTAAAGGTAAGATAGGAATTCTTTTTGTCATTAATTTAATCATTAGTATACTATCAGGGATATTAGGGTTAGTGTTTAAATTAATTCCTTTCGGCGGTTTAGTTTCTTCTATTATAATTACACCTGCGTTTATTCTGAGCTTGCTACGTATTGATCTAAATATAGTTGTCGGAAATCAGCCTACTGTAGGGGATTCTCTTTATGGGTTTGATGATTTTTGGTCAGCTTTTAAGGTTAATTTTTTAAGTGGTTTATTTACTTTCCTTTGGTCATTGCTGTTTATAATCCCCGGAATCGTTAAGGCGTATTCATATTCGATGTCTCTTTATATATTAGCTGAAAAAAGGAAAACCGGCCTTAGAGTGCATTAAAGAATCCGAAGCTATGACGAATGGACATAAAATGGATTTGTTTGTATTGTCTCTCTCTTTTATTGGATGGATGCTTGCTTGCATTGTAACTTTGGGTATAGCTGGTATTTGGGTTGTTCCTTATATGAGAGTAACGTTCGCAAATGCGTATCAAAGCTTAAAACCGATTGCTTCAGCAGAAGAACAACCGAGTATTGAAACACCCGCTACGGAATAATTCTCTTTTACAGGATACTATTCTGCAGAGAAGCTAAGTAAGTTTGATGCGCTTAGGAAAAATTTAAAATTATTTTATTGAGACCTTGCAACAGTCAAACTGGAAGGTCTCTGTCTATTCGAATAGTTACGAAAATCTCTTAAAATTAGAATTTCTCGATAGGTTAAAATCAGTTGCAAATAACAATTTTTATAAATAAATGATGGACTTTATAATAACATATTGAAAAATTTTTCATTATTAATATAATTGAATAAAAAGAGAGATGAGGACTGTTAGCGCAGTATAACGGTAGCAATGCCAAGGAACAGTTAAATGTACAGGTCCGCCGCTATGACATTTGTTTTGACGTGCTGAAGATGAGTGAAAAGCATTAAGCCTATAGGCACTTACGCTTTTTTGCCTGTTAACGGCCTGCTATACGGATCGCGTCGAAGAGTCCGCGTCTCTTCCGTTGCCTGCGGCCAACAGTAGAGAACGGAACTCCCGGAATCATCAAAACAAAAGTTTTTAGTGGTGAATGGTTGTGCCCGCGTCAGAAGAAATAATGTTTTATGAATCTCTAACCAGTGAGAATAATATTTCGGATTCAAGAAATCGTGATGAGTTCACACTTTTTTATAATTATATATTCGTTTGATAACTTCAAAAAACAATTTACTGTTCACAGCAGAAAAAAACAATCCCTATGCGCCCACTACCTTGGAAGTCTTCGACTGATTATATTAAGGCTTTCACCCGGCACAGTGCGCTTTTTTCATTAATGTAGGTTTGTCAATGATGTGTTACAGATTGGGGAAAGAAAAAAGAATATCAT
>CAJKLB010000058.1 GCA_905200615.1 uncultured Selenomonadales bacterium
ACATTATATTTTATAAATATATTAATGGTAAATAAAAATATGTTGGCGACATTGTTGCCAATTTGTTGCCACAATATAAGAAAAGATAATTAGAATAATACAATAAATACTATATGTACTTTTTCATATAAATCCTTTAAATCAAGAAATACCAATAATATAGATAATATTGTATATACTAATAATACTTATCTTTCGACTACATGTGGAAGCGGAAAAAAATATAAACATTGCTGCGGCAGATCATGAGGCAGAAAACAGATGTCGTTTAAAAGAGAAAATATCCGTAATTTTTGCATTATTGCGCATATTGATCACGGAAAATCCACTTTAGCGGATCGCTTAATTGATGAAACGGGAACGGTCAGTGCCAGGGAAATGCATGCGCAGCTGCTGGATACCATGGAATTGGAACAAGAGCGGGGAATTACGATTAAATCACAGGCGGTACGTATGTTCTATAAAGCCGATGACGGACAGGAATATATGCTGAATTTGATCGATACTCCCGGTCATGTGGATTTTACTTATGAGGTCTCCCGAAGCTTGAACGCCTGCGAGGGGGCAATTTTGATTGTAGATGCTACCCAGGGAGTAGAGGCACAGACGTTAGCCAATGTCTACCTTGCCGTCGGGCAGGATTTGGAAATTTTGCCGGTTATCAATAAAATCGATCTTCCCAGTGCCGAACCGGAGGCTGTCGCCAAAGAAGTAGAGGATATTATAGGGATCCCCTGTATGGACGCGCCGAGGATTTCGGCAAAAGAGGGAATCAATATTCATCAAGTGCTGGAGCTTATTGTGCATTCGGTTCCCGCACCGCAGGGAGACGCGGAAGCACCGCTGCAGGCACTGATTTTTGATTCGATATATGATAATTACAAGGGCGCGCTCAGTTTTGTTCGGGTAAAAAACGGCAAAGTAAAAGTGGGAACAAAAATACGCATGATGCATTCAGGACATACCTTTGAAGTTACCGAAGTGGGCGTTTTTGCGCCGGACTATTTACCGGTGGAAGAACTTTCCGCCGGAGAGGTAGGGTATATTGCCGCGAGCATCAAAACGGTAAGCGAAACGCGCGTGGGTGATACAATAACCGATGATGAATATCCTGCGGGAGAGCCGCTGCCGGGATATAAAAAGATCATGCCGAATGTATTTTGCGGCATTTATCCTGCCGACGGCAGCGAATATGATGATTTGCGCGATGCTTTGGAAAAGTTGGGGCTTAATGACGCTTCCCTTACTTTTGAACCGGAAACTTCAGCCGCTCTGGGCTATGGCTTTCGCTGCGGTTTCTTAGGGTTGCTGCATATGGAAATTATTCAGGAACGGCTGGAGCGGGAATTCGACTTTGATATTGTTACTACGGCACCCAGCGTTGTCTATGAGGTTACCAAGACGGACGGTACCGAGTTAAAAATCGATAATCCGGCCAATTTACCCAAAGCGGATGAGATTAAAGAAATGCGCGAGCCCATGGTAAAGGCAAACATTATGACGCCGAAGGATTATATCGGCGCCGTAATGGATTTGTGTATTGAAAAACGCGGGGAATATCTGAATATGCACTATGCGGATGAAAATCGTGCGGTATTGGAATATAAAATGCCGCTGAATGAAATTATCTATGACTTTTTTAACACCTTAAAATCCCGTACTAGAGGATACGCTTCTTTTGATTATGAGCTTTGCGGCTATCAGCCCAGTGCGCTTGTGAAGTTAGACTTTCTTTTAAACGGCGATCCTTGCGACGCGCTTTCCGTCATTGTGCATAAGGATAAGGCTTACGCGCATGGACGGATGGTTGCGGAAAAGCTGCGCGATGTGATTCCGCGGCAGTTGTTTGAAATTCCAATTCAGGCAGCTATCGGGGGAAAGATAATTGCCCGTGAGACTGTAAAGGCTATGCGAAAGGATGTTTTGGCTAAGTGCTACGGCGGAGATATCACGCGGAAGAAAAAATTGCTGGAAAAGCAAAAGGAGGGAAAAAAGCGAATGCGTCAAGTAGGCAGCGTTCAGATTCCCTCGGAAGCGTTTCTTGCCGTGCTTAAGCTTGATTGATATGACGGGCTTGTATATTCATATTCCCTTTTGCGAAAAAAAGTGTTCTTATTGTGACTTTGTTTCTTTTGGCGGCAGACAAACGTGTCTGCCGTCTTATTTGGATGCCTTGAAAAACGAGGCTCTGCGGTATCGGGGAAAAAGTATTGATACAGTTTTCATCGGCGGGGGAACGCCCAGTCTGATGACGCAGTGGCAGACAGCGGATTTAATGACGTTCTTGCGTCAAAATTTTTCTATAGCATCCGATGCGGAAATTACAATAGAGTGTAATCCCGCGTCACTTACGTATTCAAAGCTTTTGGAATATAGGGCAGTGGGTATCAACCGAATTTCCGTCGGAGCGCAGAGTTTGAGTGACGAAGTATTAAGTGATATTGGCCGGTGTCATACGGCTGCGCAGCTTGAGGAAGCTGTAAACAGCGTAAAACGCGCGGGCTTTGAAAATTTTAATTTGGATTTGATTTTTGCGTTGCCGGGGCAGACTCTGGAGGCTTGGAAAAAAACTCTTCTTCAGGCGTTATCCTACAATCCGGCGCATATTTCCTGCTATTCACTTACGATTGAGCCGGATACGCCTCTGGGGCGCGATGTGCTTTCGGGGCGGCTGCGGCTTCCGGAGGAGGAAACGGAACGCGCTATGTATAGTGCCGTAGGAGAAATCCTTGCTCAATGTGGTATTTTCCAGTATGAAATATCTAATTATGCGAAACCAGGCCGAGAGTGCCGCCATAACCTTAATTATTGGCTGTGCGGTGAATATATTGGGTTAGGCTGTGCGGCACATTCCTATTATGAGGGCAATCGATATCGAAACACGCAAAATCTGGAAAAATATATTATGCAAAAAGATATCATGCGCGATATTCATCCCTTGACGGAGGAAGATCGGATGAATGAGCGTATTATGCTGGGACTTCGCTTGAATCGGGGAATGGATATTGTTGCATTTAACAAAGATTTTGGAGTTGATTTTTTTAAAAAGTATGGAAAAGCCATAAAAAAGAATCAAGAACTGGACTTGATCGCAGCAAATGAAAGGTTTATTCGGTTAACGGAAAGAGGACGGGATTTTGCCGATACTGTAACTCTTGATTTTATATAAATCGAATAAAGCAGCGTGGTTTAAGTGCTCCGGAAAATCACATGGCAAAAAAGTCATACAATGAGTTCTTATCCACCTTTTTCAAAAGGCGGTGGAGATTCGGTTTGCATCCAGAAGGGGAGGAAATTTACCTGAAAGAGTATGTTTCACGGTACCACATTTCACCGCTTCGATGCGATATAAAAATTTTTATATTTTTTTATTAACAAGTTTTTTTGACAGACAAAGCGCGTTTTCAGCGCTCTTTTTTTACTTTTGGGTATTTTCACGAAACAATTGTAAATAATAGTAAATAACTGACAAAGCGGAGGTAAAAACAGTGAATAACACCCGTAAATTAAAAAAATACGCCAAAGAGCTCTACCATAGGTTAGAAGAACTCTTTGAACAGAACACCGCGAAAATTGACGGCAATAATAAGCTGGTTTGGATTGCGGATAATAAAAACCGCATATTGAATATCGCGTCATCGCTGTATTTGGAGATTCCTTTGTGTACTTTGCCTGAAGGAAGTGAAAATTTGCGTGTTTTTGAATTGGCGCAGGAATTGGTTGAACAAAGTAATGGCATTGTCAATGCGGATACGGTGGAAATCACACGGAATTTTTCGCTTACCTTTGAGGAATTTGATTTTTTACCGGTGGCCATTAAATTCAATTTGCTGCGGCTGATAGAAAAAATCATAAAAAAACCTGAGGAGTTTGAGAATTATGCTTCGAACGCTGCAAAATCACTGATTCTATTCAATGAAATTGATTTTGCGGTTCTTCGGGATCGGTGTCTGCCTCAACAGCAGCTGTTATTGCAGGACAAAGGATATTTGATGTCGGATGAGAGTTCGCGAGACAGATACAGAAAAGAAATTGCTCGGCTTGCGCGCAGCTCGGGGAAGAGCGAAACGTTTGTGATTCAAAAAATGCAGAAGAATACTTTGGACGCGGCACAACAGCTTTTTGGAAATCACCGATCCTTTTTTGCGCAAAGTATCGGTGCGGGAATTCTTCGGGAGCGGCCGGGGCATCGGCTGGCGGCATATATTACGGCGGGAATCTCCTTAACTTTGTTAATGCTTTTGCTGATACTTTTTATTCCCGCGCCGCTTTGGAGCAGAATTTTGCTGGCGGCAGCATCTTTTGCGCCGCTGCTGACGATTTTTTGTAATTGTTTAAACCGAACCATTCTTCGAAGACTGAAACCTCAGCAACCGCTGAGATTAAAAGCTGAATATGCCGATGTTTGCGAAAATAAAACAGCGATTACTTTAACGGTGCTGCTTCATTCGGTAAAAAGCGCGGATAAGGCATTAAAAACCATTGAGGAATATTATGCGGGAAATCGTATCGATAATGGTGTATATGTTATTTTAGCTGATTTAAAGCCCGGAAAAGATGCGCATGAAAAGGAAGATGAACCTCTTGAGGCACGATTGATAAAAGGAATTTCTGAATTAAATGCACGCTGGGGCGATAAATTTTCAGTGATTGTACGCGAAAGAGAAAAGAACGGGAAAGAATATTTTGGTTGGGAACGCAAGCGCGGCGCTATTTTACAGCTGGTACGCTATATTAAGAACGGCGAACAGAATTTTCGTGTTTTTGAAAATAAGGAATTACTGGCGGGAGTAAAATATATTTGCACGCTGGACGCTGATACGATTCTGCCGCCGGATTGCGTCATAAAACTAATGGGCGTTATTGCCCATCCGGCCAACAAGCTGTATATAAAAAACGGACGCTATATCAGCGGATTCGGCCTTGTACAGCCCGCAGTGGGGAATACGCCGGGCAAACAAACTCCTTTTGCGGCGGCTATGGCTCCCGCGGGAGGAATCGACGCATATAATTTTTGCAGCGCCGAACTGTATAAGGATTTTTTTAAGAGCGGAAGTTTTTGCGGGAAAGGTATTTTTGATGTAGATGGTTATGATCTTTTGGTTAGCGAAAAAATTCGTCCCAATACGGTGCTTTCCCATGATTTGCTGGAAGGAGAGCTTTTGCATACTCTTGTAGCGGATGATGTAACGGTTTTGGATGAATTCCCTCAGAACCCTATGTCATATTTTAAGCGCGCGGAGCGGTGGATACGCGGGGATTGGCAGCTTATCACTTGGATGTTCAGTGATTTGGGCGCCGTTTCCAAGTGGAAAATTTTTTATAACTTAGTGCAATCTTTATTTGCGCCGGGAATCCTTTTGCAGACTTTTGCCGCGCCGTTTTTCGGGGTAGCAGGTTATCTAATTTGGTTTAGTTGTATATTGGAACTGCTTGTGCCGTCTTTCTTTGTCTATATGGATGCGTTTCGCTTTGATCGTGAAAAATATGCCTATTCTGACGGTCGCCAAAGTCGGCATAATAGCTTAAAAAGAGCATTTTTCGGAGGAATTTTTCTTCCGTTTGAGGCCTTTAATAATATACGCGCCGCTATGAAGGGAATGTGGCGTCGACTGATCAGCCATAAAAAGATTTTGCAGTGGACGACCTTTGCCGATACTTCCGGGGCAAAAAATGTTTCGGATTATTATCGGTTTATGATGCCTTCCCTTGTGCTTGCCGGTATTTTTTATTTGATCTGTCTTTATGGCGGTATCGGTGTGGTTTCCGGATTGGCGGTTACTGCGTTATGGAGTGCCGCGCCGTTTTTTGCCTTTGTAAGCGGACAAAGAATAAAAAAAGAAGAATATCGCTTGCTGCCAGATGAGGTCTTTTCCTTAAAAATCCTTTCAATGCGCACACTGCGTTTCTTTTATGAGGGATTGCAAGATAATGATTATATTATGCCTGACAATCTTCAGCTAAAAC
Organism: uncultured Selenomonadales bacterium; assembly: GCA_905200615.1. Classification (GTDB taxonomy): domain Bacteria; phylum Bacillota; class Clostridia; order Christensenellales; family QALW01; genus UMGS1322. Next base: position 5,968 of record CAJKLB010000058.1, read on the forward strand.
CCTATAAAGGGTATGCAAAACGCACATCACCGACGAATATCGGTTTTGCTTTGCTCAGCGCTTGCTGCGGACTGAAGATGGGCGCGTATTCTCCATCTTTATGTGCGGATAATTTACAAAAACAGATAAACGCGATTGCTCAATTGCCTAAATATAAGGGGCATTTGTACAATTGGTATGATACGAATAAAAAAATTCCGCTTACCGAGTATGTATCAAGTGTGGACAGCGGAAATTATTGCGCGGCATTGATTACTGTGCAGGCCATGTTGGATCAGATAAAAGACCGTTGGATTTTGCAAAAAGCCCAATGCAGCGGAATCGGTGATTTGCTCTCGTCGGCGGTGGATGAGGCGGAGGATGATTTTAAAATCCATTTAACTGAATACGCCAATGCGTTTTATAACAATATTGGCAAAAAGGCCGCGGACAAAGCAAAAGAATTTTTAAAAGACGGGACTCTTTCAAGCTGTGAAGCCGCGGAGTATCCGGCTAAGCTTATTCGCTGTTGGTTGGAAGACTACGAGGGACTGAGTTTTCCCGATAAAATATTTACGGAAATTGAGCAAACCGGTGAATTTAATTTAAAGCCGCTGAAAGATTTTTTAAATACTTTTCCTATGCCGGTAAAAGAGGTTTTGGCAATCAATGAAACTTTTGACGAAAAGATCAATGTTTGTGTGTGGTCAGCCGGAAGGGAAAAGTACGCGGAACTGCTTCGAGACGTAAAGCAGGCTTTCCGAAAAATTTATAAATACGCTTTTGCGATCGAGCAAAAATGCAATGCAGTTTATCGGTTTGTTGAACAAACTTTGGATGAAATTGATTTTGCTTGTATGTTTAACAACGAGAAAAAACTGTTTGCTATCGGCGTTAATACGAGGGAAAACAAGCAAAGCATGAACTGTTATGATATGCTTTCTTCCGAGGCCAGACTTACCAGCCTTACGGCAATCGCTTTGGGAAAGGTTCCCGCTCAGCACTGGTTTAAACTTTCCAGACCGTTTACAAGACTTTATGATTTGCCGCTGTGTCTTTCTTGGAGCGGAACCATGTTTGAATATTTAATGCCGGACATCTTTATCAAACCATCGGAAAACTCTATGTTGTATACCTCGGCTTCGATAGCCGTAAAAGCACAGGAGGAATTTCAAAGTAAAAACGGCATATGGGGAATTTCCGAGTCCGCTTTTCATGCCTTTGATTATTCAAGGGAATATAAGTACCGGGCGTTTGGTGTGCCGGCTATCGCGGTATCGACTTTTAAGGCGGAAAAAATCTTTTCACCGTATTCCTGTTTGCTCGCGCTGGAATATGCGCCGCAGGAATGTATGCAGAATATTGTGCGTTTGGTGGAAAACGGAATGGCCGGTATATACGGTATGTATGAAGCCATCGATTTTAAACATTGTGAGACAAACGGTACACCGGGTATTGTATATTCCCATATGGCGCATCACGCGGGAATGAGTCTTTGCGCGCTGACCAATTGTTTATATGGTCAAGCTATAAGAAAAGCCTTTTCAAGCCGCAGCTTTGTAAAGGCAGCTTCGGTTTTATTGGAAGAAAAGATGCCGATAGGCGTATTGCCCAGAAAGCAGCTGCCCGAAGAGGAAAAGATTATTGCTTATGATACGGCGGAGCTGAAGCGGGAGTATATGGCGCCGGATAAGCAGGCACGGGAAGTATTGGTGCTGGATAATGGATTGATGAAACTATTTGTCTCCTCTGACGGGCATCAGCAGCTGTTTTGTGGGGAAACGGGTATTAACGGTTCCTGTGAGAATGGTATTTGCACCTATATTCGGGATGAAAAGCTCAGCAGTATCACGTACTTGCCCTGTACGGACAGCTCCGCGGAATATAAGGCGGAATTTATGCCCGGATCGGCGGAATATCAATTTAACGATTTTAATACAAAGGCTCAGCAGTGTATTTTTGTGGCTTCGGGAACCAACGCGGTATTATGGCATACCCAAATTACAAATAAAAGTGAAAAAGCGATAGAAAAAACCGTTGCATTTGTTAATAAGGTTAGCCTTGTATCTCAGGAGAGCTTTGACGCGCATCCGTACTTTAACGGATTGTTTATGGAATTTGAATGCTTTGACGGAATCTTGTTGGCGCATAACAGAAAGAGCGGATTTTGGTGCGGACTCAGCACTTTGAGTGACGAAAAAGTAAATTTTGCCACCGATGCGCTGAAGTTGTTTGGCCGGGGAAATGACAGCGATACGCCGCTGTTGGATTTTAATGATGCCATGAAAAAGAATCCGATTACGCCATGTATGGCGGCGGAAATGACAATGCATATCGGTGCGGGAGAGAGCCGTGACGCTGTATTTATTCTCTCTTTCGGAAGTGATGCGGAACAAGCGGTAAGCGCGCTGAAGCAATTTAAGAATAAAGCTGCCGTGACGTTGGCTAAGGAAAATGCGGCGTTGAATGCGGGAGCTTTGATCAGTGCTTCCGGGTTGAATCGGGAGCAATGGCTGCTATCCCTTAAAATTTCGGCTCTTGCACGCAGCCGTATCAGAGCCGAAGACGGGGCGGCAACCAAGCCCGAACAGTTGTGGAAATTTGGAATCTCCGACAGGAAAAGTTTGCTTACGGTTCTTTTGGAACAGGATTTTGCACAAAATAAATTTTCTGGCCTGATGCATGTGGCGGATTATTTATTTGGCAAAGGACTCAATTTTGAAATTTTAATTCTTGAGGATACGGCCCAAGATTATCTTGACGGTAGTTTTCATACGGTGGATACCATTATCAATCGGTTCGCGGTAAGGGAAAACACGCATCACATTAGGCTTTCACAGCTGGAACAAGGGGAATTGCAAAATATAAAAAACGTAAGTTTTGCGTTTGTCAATTGTTCACTTGATCTTGGAGAGCAGCTGAAACGAGTGAATCCACCGGTGAAAAAGCATGCGGTTAAGGTTGGAGAGAATACCTATCCGGCTTCCAAAAATAATCTTATTCAAGGTGAATTTGACTGCGGTTACGGCAGATTTATTCATGACGGCGCGGAATATTATATTTATGCCAAAACACCGGTTCCCTGGTCAAATATTATCTGCAATGAGCAATTTGGATTCCTTTGCTGTGAAAACGGGGGCGGTTATATTTGGCAGGGCAACAGCAGTATGAATAAGCTGACACCTTGGAGTAACGATGTAGTGTACAATGGCTTAGGCGAAGCTCTCTATCTGCGGGATAACAAAATATCCAGGTTCTGGAGTATTACCAGAGATCCTGTCGATAATGGGGATGGACATGATTGCATCTTTGGACACGGTTACGCGGTTTATCGTTACGGCGGGTTCGGTATGGCACAACAGCAGACAGTATTTGTGCATAAAAGTTTACCGGTAAAGGTTACTATGGCAAATGACTCTAATTTTGATAGAAACCCGTTAAGGGGGTGCAATTACGGTTTGGGGGGGTGCATTTTTGATTTTAGGGGGTGCAACCACGGCTTTAGGGGGTGCATTACTCTACCCGTGGGGACAGCAATAAACCGCAGGCGTTGAAACCTGCGGTCTTTTCATTTTTGTTGGGACTCACGCCTCGATTTCTGTACCGCCCTGGAATTTGAAGGTCATC
>CAJKLB010000059.1 GCA_905200615.1 uncultured Selenomonadales bacterium
CGACCTATCCGACACAATGGCCAAGTGCCGGATAGGAACGGCAAAATTTTTTACACTTCTATTACTTCTTTATCGCACATCAGTAAAAGGAAAGGGAATGTCGCATACCGAGGACTTTTAGGGATAGAACGAATGAAATGCCGCGCTTTCAACCTTTCGGAAAAACTACGGAGATTGGAAGGAACGGATATATTTGAGCGAATCTTTAAAAGAATCCCTGAGGAACGGATAAAGAATCGGTTGGTCAAGCCAAAGGAAATCTTTGCGGGTGTGGCGCGAGGCAAGGCGCATGCTGACAGCAAAAAGTTCAGGAAAGAAATCATAAGGAGATTTTTCGATACAGCGAAAGAGCAGAACGGCTTCAGATATATGCAGAGGATAGGCAAGACAAAAATGGAAAGGGAGTCTTGCTTATTTTTATATGCCTGAATGTTAAAAAGTTAGCGAAAATACTACAATGAAGAGATGAAAATGGATTTATATTGAGTGATTTTCAAGAGATTATAAATTCTTTCAAAAATGTAAATTTTACAATAAGAAAAGCAGGTTGTTTCGCTTGAAATAACCTGCTTGTTTACCGTCTGAGTAATGAAAGCGCGAAAGCGCAGCATCCCTTTTTTATAAAAATAAATAGAATGTTTCAAACGGTGATGTTAATTTCCGTGCCAATAAATTCCTTGTTGTTTTCCAGCAGCGGATATACATAAGCACTTAAAAATTCCTCGGTCTGTTCCGGGGCTCGGCCTACAAACAGCATCGGATCGGTAAGCTGTTCCAGATCCTCCTTTTCTATACCAAAGCTTTTATCTGCCAGAATCAGTTCCAATAGATTGTTTTCACGTCCGTATGTTTTTACGTTCTTTGCTACTTCAACGGAATACTGCCGGATACGCTCATGCAGCTGCTGCCGGTCTCCGCCGTTTTTTACTCCGTGCATCAGAATATTTTCGGTAGCCATAAACGGAAGTTCTTCGCGCAAATGTTTCTCCATGACTTTGGGATATACCGTGCCGCCGGTAATAATATTGATATAGAGCGAAAGAATTGCGTCTACGGCTAAAAATGCCTCCGGAATACTTATGCGTCGGTTTGCCGAATCATCCAGCGTGCGTTCAAACCATTGCGTAGCCGCGGTAATGGCGGGGTTAAGAACGTCTACCATTACATATCGGGCAAGAGAGGCAATGCGCTCGGAACGCATGGGATTTCGCTTGTATGCCATGGCGGAAGAACCAATTTGTTTCGCTTCAAAGGGTTCGTCAAATTCCTTTAAATGAGAGAGAAGGCGAATATCGTTTGAAAATTTTGCTGCGCTCTGCGCGATTCCGGAGAGACAGGAGAGAATATTGTAATCCACTTTACGTGTATACGTTTGCCCGGAAACCGGCATTGTCGCGTCAAAACCCATTTTTTGCGCAATGAATACCTCTAATTGTTTCACTTTTTCGTGATCGCCGTCAAAAAGCGCCAGAAAACTTGCTCCGGTTCCGGTGGTTCCCTTGCAGCCTAACAGTTTGAGAGAGGAAAGCTGAAAGTCCAGCTGTTCCAAGTCCAAGATAAGATCCTGCAGCCATAAAGTCGCGCGTTTTCCTACGGTAGTGGGTTGGGCCGCTTGAAAATGTGTATAGGCTAATGTGGGGGTATCTTTATACTTGCCCGCAAAATCTGCTATGGATTTTATGGCGGTGATCAATAATCTGCGAATTTGCTTTAATCCGTCGCGCATTTGTATGATATCGGTGTTATCGCCTACATAGCAGCTGGTCGCGCCAAGATGGATAATCGGCATGGCTTTGGGGCAGGCGGCACCGAAGGTGTGAACATGCGCCATTACATCGTGCCGCAGTTCCTTTTCAAATTTCTGAGCCAGAGCGTAATCGATAGGATAGATGTTTGCCTTCATTTCATCAATTTGCTCCTGACGGATATCAATGCCCAGTTCTTTTTCTGCTTCCGCCAGTGCTATCCATAGCTTGCGCCATGTGGAAAACTTGGTGTCGTTTGAAAAAATTCTTTTCATGGTATCGGAAGCATATCGGGTGCAAAGCGGATTTTCATAAAACTCGTTCATATATTTCTCCTGTTTCCCTGATGCGGCAAACGCAAAATTTTTATTTATTATAGCATAATCACGAAAAAAAGTCATACGATATTCGGCACAAGAAAGGAAAAATTTCGGATTTTTCCTGATGTTTGGTTAAAAACTTTTTTTCTTTCCGTAATTTGTTATAATCGCGATTTTTTTTCCGGATCTTATATGGTTACAGTTCCCGCCGTCCTTCTACGCTGCGGCATTCGATTACCTCTCGTTCTTCTTCAATTTTTGGGCGGATGTAGACATCCGTCAGCTTTTGGGTTTTGGGGCCGAAATCAATATTTTGATATACGGCTTCCTGCGTACATTCTCCGTTTAAGGCGAATACAAACTGAAAATCATGCGGTTCAAAATCATATTCTTTTTCCGGATTCGGTCCGCAGGAAAAGCTGCCCAGCGCGCGCATCCGATAATCAATATAAAGATAATTTTTTTGGTCTTCCTTCAGTTCGCTGGGATGACGCGCCGCCCGCAGATTATCCAGTTTCCAGGGGTGATAGGAAAAGGAAAAGGTATCATTTCCGTAAACGGTAAATGTGCCTGAGGAGCCCGGAATCTGCAAAAAGCGCGTATCGGTGCGCGTTCCGGTTTCCTGCGGAACGTCATAAGCAAAATTCAGCTTTTGCAGAGGCCTTTCATAAATCCCCACCGGCGCGGCGCCTAAGGCGTCAGTGTAATTTTGCTCAGGACCGCGGCCGAACCAGCGAACAGAGGCAAAATCTTTTGTTAAAGGAAAACAAACGCCGAAACGCGGCAGACGAGGAGTCATGGTTTCATCTTTGCCGATAGAGCCGTATTCTAGCATCATCGGCATTTGTCCGTAAGGCTTTACCGTAAGGCTCACACGCAGCAATCCGTTATGAGAAACCGTGTAAACAGCTTCTATGGTAAAACCGGTAAAGCAATGATCTGCGGTAAGAATTCCGTTTACTTTTATACTTACCTGCGTATCGTCCTGCTTTACCGATGTCGTCTGGGTAAAAAAGCGCATTTTATGCAGCCGCTGCTGCTCCCAGCTCTTGATCCAGCGGGGATATAGGCCTACGATACCGTCGTTATCGGTTTCGGCACGGTAAACCACAAATTGCATGGGCTGATCAAAATAAGTGACGCCGTCCTTTTGATAAAAAACCGGAACACCGTTTTTCCATTCGATTTTGAATTGATCGTTGAAAACAGTTACGGTATCTTGTTCTTGCTGGCATACGGCTTTTTGTTTTGCACAAGCAAGCGGCACCTTTTTTTGGGTAGCCGGCAGAACAAATTGTTTGAGAGCAACTATGTTTTCTCCTTCTATGGCTCGCAGCGTTAAAAAACAGTTGTATCCGGAATAAGTAAGGGGAAGAGCCATGGTTTCTTTGCCGCGCGGAGCAACGGCAGGCATGGAAAGACGGATTTTTTGGCAGACTTTTGCGTCGCATAGAATTTCCGCTTCCAAACGCAGGGAGGAAAGATCTGTGAAATCACGAGTATTGTGAATGGTTAAAATACCGTTTTCATAGGAAAAGCGCACCGGAGCATAGACGTATTTGAGCTCTTCAAAGGTAGGCTTGGGGGTACCGTTGGAGGTAAGAAAGCCGTCTAATGTAAAGTTGGACCAATGATTATCATCATGAAAATCTCCGCCGTAAAGGTAATCGGCAACACCGTTCTTATTTTCACGGCGCATGCCATGACTGCGAAATTCCCATACGTAGCCTCCGGCAAATTCCGGATTATTTATTACAAAATCCCACAAATGCTCCAGGTTCCCCGGCCCGTTTCCCATGGCGTGGGCATATTCAATTAAAAGAATCGGTTGTGGTTTTCCTTTTCCGGCGGCCAAAGTCTTTTCCAATCGGTAAAGGTTTGGATATCCGCAGCCGATAAACGCTTGATCGGCACTGTTGAGCGCGTGATACTGCACCGGTTTGGAATCTTTTCGCGCGCGCAGATATTCGGCGCAGGCTTCGGCGTTCTGTCCCGCTCCGATTTCATTGCCCACGGACCATATTACGATGCAGGTTTCATTTTTATCCCGTTCAGCCATACGTACAGTGCGGTCCATAAAGGCGGGAAGCCATTGTTCGCTTTTGTTTAAAAGTCCCTGATCTCCGGTAATTCCGCATCCGTGACTTTCCAGATCTCCTTCGTCCATAACGTAAAAACCTAATTCCGAAGCGTATTCATAAAAAGCCGGATTATTGGGATAGTGGGAACACCGGATGGCGTTGATATTGGAGGATTTAAGCAGCTGAAGATCACGGAGGATCTGCTCTTTTGTTACGGCGCGTCCGTTGCGGCAGTCATTTTCATGCCGATTGATTCCTTTAAGCAAAACAGGACTGCCGTTGATGCAGAACGCCTGATTTTTGATTTCGCTTGTGCGGAATCCTACGCGTTTGCTGTGCGTTTCCGTTACGCGGTCATAGTGAAGAATTTCTATGGTAAAATCATAGAGAAAAGGCGTTTCGGCCGTCCAAAGGGAAAGTCCCTCGGACGTAAAGGCGCAGGAGGCTGTTTTTTCTGTAAAAGGAACGGTGATGCTGTGTCCGTTTAGCGTAAAACGGGCATGGGTGTTTTCTGTCGCCTCGAATAAGGCAGCCGTGCAGGTAAGCGTATGGGTATCGGTGATGAGTTCATAATCCCACAGACCGGTTTGCGGAGAAAAGAGGATATAAACGTCGCGGAAGATGCCGCTTGCCAGCAGCATATCCTGATTTTCCAGATAAGAGGCGTCCGAATAAGTATACACCTTTACCGCAAGGGTATTTTCTCCTTTTTTTAGAAGAGGGGAAATATCAAATTCCGCAGGAAGGCGGCTTCCTTTCGAAAAACCGGCGAAACAGCCATTGATAAAAACGTAAAACGCGTTATCGACTCCTTCAAAGTGGAGAATGGCGCGCTTGGCTTCTGTTTCAATAAAAAAAGTACGCCGATAGCAGCCCACCGGATTCAGCCGGCAGATATAAGGCGGAAAAAAGGGAAAGGGATATTCTACATTGGGGTAGGTAGGCTCACCGTAGCCGCGGAACTGCCACATGGAGGGAACGTCTAAAATATCCCAGCCGGAATCGTCAAAATCCGGTAACTCAAAGCCTTGAGGGGCGTCATCGCTGAAGAGTGCAAAGCGATAATCTCCGTTTAAAGAGAGCAGTCGGTCGGATTCCTCTTTGTTTTGATAATATACGCCTTTTTTTTGTGCGGGAATCAGCGTTGCCCGTGCAGGCAGCCGATTTTTGTGGAGAATGGAGGGATCGCAAAGTTCTTTGGGTGAATTCAGAGGCAGGGAAAGATCGGAAGGAAAAGGTTGATTTTTTAATAAACGCATAATACTATCCTCTTTTTATGTGAATTTTTTCTTTACTGTAGCATAAAAAACATAAAAAATGTATTGCTTTAGCGCATAAAAATATGGTAAAATCGTATGACATGATTTCTCTTTGCAAGGAGGAAAAAAGTGAAAATTCTGCAATACGGACGTGAGGAATGCGATAAAAATAAAAAACGGACACGGTTGATTGCTGAGGTTGATATGATACATTTTATTGAAAGCGGACGCGGATTTTTCAATAATCAGGTTCTTTGCGCGGGACAGGGGTTCCTTTGCCGGCGTGACTGTCTGTGCGATTATATTCCCGATAAAAACGATCCGTGGACATATATATGGATCAATCCCTTTGGCGAAGACGCGCGGCAGATAATCGATCATCTTCCCATTGGGGAGGACGGCGTTTTTTCCTGGAATATCGCCCAGGAACTTCCTTCCTTACAGCAGCTGTGTCAGGTACCGCTCTATCAGCGAGGCACTGCGGAAGAATATCGATGCATCAGCCTTTTTTACCGCTTTGCCGCGGCTATGTATGAAAAAAAGGAAAAGGGGTTTTCTCCTAAAAATGATTATGTAGAGAGGGCTAAACTCTTTTTGCAAACGCACTATGCTTATGGTGTGACCATTGAAGAGACCGCCGAAGCGCTGCATCTTTCCAGAGCGTATCTTCGAAATTTGTTTTGCGCGCAGGAGGGAATTTCCCCGCAGGCATATCTGATGAAGCTGCGTATGGAGCGCGCCGAAGCACTGCTTCGGGGAGATTACAGCATTACGCAGATTTCTTATGCGGTTGGCTATAACGATGTGCTGCAGTTTTCAAGAATTTTTATGAAATACCATGGCGTTTCCCCCACAAAATACCGAAAAGCTTTTTTAGCTGCACAGTAAAAAGTATGAATTGACTTTACGATTAGGCGGGGATATAATAAAAATGAAGGGAAAATAATTCAAATAAATATATGCGCATTTATGCATAATATAGAATTTAGGAGGAATATCATGGAACAAATCAAAACAGATGTACTGGTATTAGGCGGCGGAACCGCAGGGAGCTTTGCGGCAATTTCCGCGGCAAAAAGCGGCGCGGATACGCTGTTGATTGAGAAAAACGGAATTCTGGGCGGTACCATGACCATGGGCAGGGTAAACTTTCCGGGGCTTTTTTTCGCTTGGGGAAAGCAAATTATTTCCGGACCCTGCTGGGAGGCTGTTTTACGGTGTCAAAATCGAGGAGGGGCTCAAATTCCAGCCATTTGCTATCATCCCCGGAAACATTGGGAGGAACAGATTTTACTGGATATTTTTACTTACGCCTGTGTGCTGGATGAAATGTGCAGCGAAAGCGGCGTGAAATTGCTGCTGCACGCAATGCCGGCTCAGGTGGAAGAGACAAAAGAAGGGGTAACGGTACTTGCGGCAACGAAAAACGGTCCGTTGAAAATTATGGCTTCGGTATTAATTGATGCAACCGGAGATGCCGACGGCGTTCGAATGGCCGGTTATGGCTGTGTAAAAAGCCGTGAGCTTCAGCCTGCCACATTGATCAATGACGTGGCGGGATATGATATGCAGACAATTGACAAACAGGCTTTTGAACAATATATTCAAGAAGCCTGCAAAACCGGCCGGCTTTGTGCTGAGGATATGCAGGGAGGAAGTTTGTACGGGCAGCTTTGCAGCGGGCGGATATCTATGCATATTCCCTGTAAAGATGCGGAAACAAGCGAGGGAAAAACAGAGTTAGAGCTTGCCGGCCGGCGCGTGCTTTCTCGAATTATAAAATGCATTCAAGGTTTTGAGGGACTTGAAAATATTTTTGTATCGGCCTGCGGATTTGAATGCGGTGTGCGGGAAACTTGTAGGATTGTAGGGAACACAACGGTTACTGCGGAGAATTATTTAGCGGGAAAACTATATGAAGACGCGGTGTGCTATTGCTTTTATCCTATTGATCTGCATCAGCCGACAGGGATCAAACAGATTTTTTTGGAAGAGGGAGTTATCCCTACGCTTCCGTATGGGGCAATGATTCCTAAAAATTCCAAGCATATTCTTGCCGCCGGCCGATGCGTTTCTTCCGATACCGATGCCAACAGCGCCATTCGGGTACAGGCTCCCTGTATGGCTTTGGGGCAGGCGGCTGGTGTGGCGGCATCGATTGCCGCCGCAGAGGCCGTGCCTGTGAAAGCGGTTCCTTTGGAAAAAATCAGAGCTGCTTTGAATCGTTTAGGGGCTATTGTGCCGCACCCCGGTTTTTTGGAAAAATAAAGTGTTTATGCGTAAACAAGGAGAAAAGAATGACCGAGAGATTATTTGACCGTAACAGTTTTATAAAAGAATTCCGGGCTACAGTGACGCAGTGCCTTGATAGAGAAGACAGGTTTGCCGTTGTGCTTGATCAAACCGCGTTTTTTCCCGAAGGAGGCGGGCAAAGGGGAGATACGGGTTTTTTGAATGAAAATCGAGTTCTGGATACGCAGGAGGAAGACGGCGTTATTTATCATTCTATGAAAAAGCCTCTTCCGGTCAATCATTTAGTTGCCGGAAAAATTGATTGGGAACAGCGCTTTTCCCGTATGCAAAACCATACGGGAGAACATATTATTTCAGGCTTGGTCAATCGCTTGTACGGATACCATAATGTGGGGTTTCATTTAAATGATGAAGAAGTTACTATGGATTACGACGGCTTTTTGGATGAAACTGCCTTGCAGAAAATAGAGCTGCTTGCCAATCAGGTTATTGCGGAAGATATTCCTATAAAAGCTTGGTATCCTGAAAAGCCGGAGGAAATCGTTTACAGAAGTAAGCGTGCTTTGACGGGAAAAATTCGTTTAGTGGAAATTCCGGGAGTGGATGTGTGCGCGTGCTGCGCACCTCACGTGGAACGGACGGGTCAGGTAGGAATGCTGAAATTAACGGAAGCGCAAAGGTATAAAGGCGGGATCAGACTGCATATGAAATGCGGCTTCCGTGCTTTGTATGAGATTCGGGAGTATCGGCGGTGTTTGGAACAGCTATCGCGATTGCTTTCTTTGCCCTGGGCAGAGACCGTACAGGGAGTAGAAAAACTGAAACGCAGGCTGGTGGAAAGTGAATGGAAATATCAGCAGACCGCGTTGCTTTTGCTGAAAGAGCAGCTTGCTCAAAAAGAATACAGGGGCGGAAACTTATGTGTTTTTATTTCAGATGAAGCGTTGCTGAAAGAGGCGGCAGCGATCGTAAAAGAAAAGTGCAGCGGAATAGCGGGAGTCTTTTGCGGAAGTGACGAGGCGGGATATCGATATATGATTCTGTCATCAAGCTTTCTTTCTTGTGAAAAAAAAGCGGAAATTCAAGCGGCGTTGCGGGCGCGCGGCGGAGGGGACTCCTTTGTGCTACAGGGACATGCTAATCAGTGCAGAAAAGAAATTGAAAAATACTTTTTTACAGAATGATTTTAAAAAAAATAATTTTTAATATTGACATAATGTAAATAAAATTGCTATAATATTTTAAAAGAATTTATCTTTAAGTATGTAGAAAGCTATGAGTTTGAGCTTCCCGGGGATAAATGGAATCTTTGTATTG
>CAJKLB010000060.1 GCA_905200615.1 uncultured Selenomonadales bacterium
CTTCCTTTACCGGATTCGGCGTTGCTGTTGTAACCGGTGCCGTCGGCGTTACGTCCGGTGCCGTCGGCGTTGGCGATGTTTCCTCTACTTCTGCAAACGTAAGCTCATCGATCAGATATCCCTTTTCGGCCGAAACGCCGTCTTTATAATATCCGCCGGAAGCATCAAAACGAATAAGCAGCTGATAAACATCCGTCACATTCTGACTCTTTTCATACAAAGCCTTCATTTGAGAAATATACTGTTCGGATATCTCCATTATCACTTCAAATTTCTGCCATTCTTTTGTAAAATTCAAAAGCTTATCCGTATAATTCCTAAAAGTATCCACACACTCCGTTTCATCAACACCAAGAACACTTGCAACCTGTGCCGCATCCTTATGATACTGAGAATTCAGAAAAATAAAGAATCCGCCCGACTCAACCGGAGAAGTGTCCGCAAGCTTGGCATAGAAAGTCAGCTTATATTTGCCGGCACCGCCGCCGTTATAATTATTAGCCGCATCATCGATAATTGCGGAGCCCACATCAAAGCCTAATGCACTCCAAGCGCTGGTTCCGGGTGTAAACTGCATGGCCCAAGAAGTTCCGTTAGCTCCGCCGGCGACACGAGTAGGTGTTCCTCCGGGAGCTCCCTTGAAATCCGCCCAACCATCAGCACTGTTTTCCAGCGTGCCGTCGCCCAAAACATTATCCAACTTTACAAAAGAAATGTCATCCAGATAGAATGTCTCCGTACCCAGCTTATCAAAGCAAACTTTCAAAGCAGGATCTGCCGCCTGTGCCGCGTTAATCTTACAGGTATACGTCACCTGTATCCACTTATTGGGTTCAATAACGATGTCGGCAGGATTAAAATACGCATGATCCAGGGATCCGTCGATAATTCCCGCTGTACCACGGAAAAGCAAAGCTAACTTAGCGTCGTCAGGTGCGGACTCAAAATATACCCACGCGCTAAATTGATATGTGCTTCCCTGACCGTTTACAACTTTTTTCGTTGCCTCAGTGGAAATTCCGGGCATCGTCCACGTACCGATTCCCCCGGAAAATTTCAATGAATAATCTCCTGTGTGAACCTGCGCGCCGTCCGCTTTCGATTGAACTTCTACATTGCCACCCAGCGGAGCATTAATATACGGATTCGCATTGCCCTCAAAATCTTCAAACAGCGATTTTCCCTCAATTAATTCTGATTGAGAGGCCGCTGAAGCAGAAAGCAAAGTCAATCCGGTAAAAGTTCCGACAATCAGCGCAATCGCAAGCAAAATGCCTAAAACCTTTTTCATAGCCTGTCCTCCTTAAAATACAATTCCTTTATAAGGAATATCATACAATAGATATTGTACAACATTTTAGATGCAAAGTCAATATAAAAATATTTATTAAAATATTTATTAAAACATTTTTACCGTTTCTTCCTCTTTTCTACGAAAAAAATATATAGATTGCTTTATAAAAGTATGTTTCTTCTATTTATTTTGGCAAAACCTCACCGATTTCCCGGCAAATTTCATCAAAGGAAAGCTCTCTGCAGCAATATGGAGTATCGCACGCGAGATGAAAGTTTTGAGGATGAAATCCATTTGTGAGCTGTAAAAGTTCTTTCGCGATATTTTCCGGTGTCATATCCGAAACCGAAACGATATTATCATTAAAATAGGCAAGATCTTTATTTTCATACGTATTGGTAATGGTTTTTATTCCAAAAGTAGACATTTCCAGCGGCGGATAACTGGGATGCGGCGATACCATCAGGGAAATTCCGGCATAACAGGAACCCATCACACGCGCGTATTCTTCAATAGAAAGTTTTCCCAAAGAGCGCAGCACACACCCCTGTCCTACCGACAGATTCGGGTGCCTCTCCCCCGCGGAAAGTAGCTGCCACTGTGAAGCGTCCTCAGCCAACACCGTCCATCGGCGCAGCGCGTCCGAGATGATTTCCATGCAATTACGGGGTACGGACGGCCGGCCGTATACTAAAATTTTCTTTTCTTTTTTCTGCGGGGGATTCTTGAGAAGTTCTTTCTTCAAAGAAGTATTCAGCGCCGGATCAAAAAAATATTCCCGAAAAAATCGATATCCGTGCAACGTAAAATATTCTTTTAATTCATGACTGTTAAATACAGCAATAACATCTCTTTTAGTATGATAAGTGCTCTCTGCCAAGGCGCTGCGTGAAGACCAGGGATAAAAGCAAGTTTCATAATCCTGAATAAAATAAATCATAGGCTGCGCCGTGCCGCAATGATTTTGAATAAAGTCAAGCACGGAAGGCGCCGTAAAAGCCGTCCACCAGGCGGTGCATAAAAAAATATCATTTTTACCCACGGGAATTGTTTTTCCTCCGCGCCGGAAAAACGGTACAATCTGCCGGTCGCAAATCACAGACTCGCCGCAATCAGTAAGTGTATAGCCGGCATATTTTTTTACAAATTCCGGCGCAGTATCTTCATCGGTAATAATCATGCGCCGTTTCACGCCGAGAGTATCGGCCAGTTTTTCAAAGAACATCAGTGCTGTGGTAATTCCCCCGAACACATGGGCAGGGTTGAGCGTAGGCAGAAGAATATTCAGTCTTCTCTCCTCCCCCAGCTCCTCTTGAAAGCGCGCGCCCAACGGCGCGATTCCCGGCACTGACGGATGAAACCCCAAAATGTTTTTCATTTTTTTGAACGCGGCTTTCGCCAGAAAATTGATGGACAAATGAATCGTTCCTTTCCTTACAGCCTGATTTTCGGCGTAGTACTGTTGAGGGCAAGATTTTTATTATAGAAGGGATCACCGTTTTTAAGGAACTCAGAATAAGCCTCTTTTGATCGGATAAAATCAATTTGCGGCACTTGAGCAGCATTCCTGGACTTGGATTCCATATGATACAAACGCACTCGCGCGTTATACAGTACAGACAATCCGTTTTTTACTGCCCTTAGGCAAAATTCCACATCACTGCCGCATACGATAAAACTTTCATCAAACCCGCCGATTTTTTGCAGCACTTTCCGTGATACAGCCATACAGGCTCCGGTAACGGCAAGCACATCACGACTTACCATAGGCGAAACAAAATAATTGACCGCATGCACCGGCTTTTGTCCCTTATATACATGATCGGCCCAACCGTTCATTCCTACCACCACACCC
This sequence comes from uncultured Selenomonadales bacterium, assembly GCA_905200615.1. Classification (GTDB taxonomy): domain Bacteria; phylum Bacillota; class Clostridia; order Christensenellales; family QALW01; genus UMGS1322. The sequence goes on from CAJKLB010000060.1 coordinate 3,150, forward strand.
GCATGCTGAATGGTCCGGTCACAATAGAGCAATAACGGTCCCACCGCGCCCACATCCGGCCGCAGCGCGTTTTCCGCTAAACGTTCCATCCAATCCGGTGAGATCACAACCGTATCGTTATTCAGAAAAATCAGCACTTCCCCGCGGCTGTTCTCCATGCCGAAATTGTTCAGCTTTGACCAATTAAACGCAAACGGAGCTTCGATCACACGAACGCGTTCGTCTTGCTTTTTCAATTCCTCAAAACAGGCAAACGTAGCTTTTTCTTCCGAATTGTTATTTAAAATAACAATTTCAAAATTGGAATAGCTGGATTTTTGCAGAATACTTTCCACGCAGTCCTTTAAAAGCGACGCATGATCTTTGGTAGGAATAAGAATGGATATCAAGGGATCATGCTTCAGCATATCAAAACGCGCGTCATACACGAACAGATATTCACTGTCCCGGGCATGAGCAATCACTCCGTATCGACGCTTTAAGTGCGCATCCAGCGCCTTTCTTCCCGCCTCATGCGCATAGGGCTTCGCGCCGGGATTGACCGAAGTAGACGTTTCCGTTTCCCGCCAAGAATAAAGCACCTCCGGAATATGATAGATTTTATCAGTATATTCCGTAAAACGCAGCATCAGATCATAGTCCTGACTGCCGCTGTATTCATCGCGCATTTGCCCTGCCTGATCAAACAGCTCCGCTTTAAAGACAAGAAAATGGCAGATATACATTTGGCAATAGAGCAAGTCCCGGTTAAAATCCGGCTTAAAGAACGGCGACAGACGTTTTCCGTTTTTCAAATGATCTTCATCACTGTAAAGCACATCAGGGGCATGCTCGGAGATTGCCATCGCCGTTTCCTGAAGCGCGGCAGGAGTTAAAACATCGTCATGGTCTAAAAGCGCCAGATATTCTCCCGAGGCCATTGCACGGCAAGCGTTGGTATTGGCGGCAATTCCCCGGTTTTCCTTCAGTCTTTGAAGCTTAATACGCGCATCCTTTTTAGCGAAATCCGACGCGGTTTCATAAACATAGCCGTGTGCATCATCGCTGGCATCGGCCAAACACAATTCAAAATTACCGTAAGTTTGTGCCAAACAGGACGTGATCATTTCTTCCAGCATTTTTTTATCCGTATTATATAGAGGCACAAGAATACTGATCAATGGTTCTTTTTCAAGTTTTTCATATCTACGTCCCGCGCTGTTTTGAATCCAGACATCATATTCCGGTCGAAAATGGAATCCGCCGTTTTTGATTTGCCCAAAAGCACGCAGTATCCTGCTGCCGGCTTTTTGGGCAAAGCGCGGTAAAAAAGCTTTTAGAAAAGCTTTTGCTATCCGTTTTTTTCCTAACTGCGACGGATCCGTCTCAATTCCTCTGGCATACGCAAGAGCTTCACGGTACAATTGCGTCAACTCTTTATTTTTTTCTTCCAATTCCCGAAGCGGCTGCGACGCGCTTTCCTCGGCAATTTTTGCCGCAGTGTCCTTCGTCTGCGCTTCAACAGACCAGTTCACCGAAGAATCCGCCACAAAACCGCAAAAAGTTTCCTCAGCAGACGCATATTCTTGAAAATGGCGCTTTTCAAAACCAAAATGCGCGTAAACTTCCTGCCTGAGTTTTTCATCGGGAAACACAGAAAAAAACTGCTGCAGCGCGCGGTTCAGCACATATCCCGCCGGAATATTTTCAGCCATCCATTCCTGCCTGAAGAAAACAAGTTCCTCTCTTTGCACAAAGCAATTGGAAAAAGTCATACCGGGATATCCGCGCTGGAGAATTGCATCGATCCCCTCACCGGAGAGGACTTGACCGGAGCAAAGAATATTTTCAAAAAAGCGATTAAGCCATGTAAAAAACACGACGGTATCACCGCTCTGCGCGGCCTGATAGAGAATTTGACTGAGGGTAGGAAACGGCAAAAGACGTGTAACAATCCCTCTGTCGGTAAGCGTTTCATCCAGAATGCGGATACCGGAGGTTAAAAGGCGAAGATAATTATTATGCGCATCATTGATATGCGCCTTTGCCGTATCTGAAGCCGGAAAAAGCAATGCCGTATGATCGCTGTAAATTACAGTGCCGATACGATATTCCGCCTTACGATCGCAGTGAAAAAAAGCCACGTCAACCCGTCTTTTTTCTTCGGGATTTTCCCGGCCGGCTTCTACAAAAAAGGAATGGCAAAAGAAAGGAAAAACATCATTTTCCATAATATCCCGGATAAAATTTTTCTGCTGTGAAAGAAAAGGCGCTTCCTCCCAATAGAATTCCCGTATTCTGGCGGCGTCGCACGGATGCGGAAGAAAACGATCTGAATAGATTGCAAGCGGAAGCCTGTCCGTGGGATAAGGATAATAAAAATCAGTGAAAGTATAGCCGCTGCTTGTAAGCAATCGGTTCAATTGCTCCCGGCTAAAGGCTCTCCCTGTATCATCACTGTTAAAAACAGTAACATCTGCTCCGCTTTTTTGCCAAAATCGCAATCCGTAACAATTTTGCGCGGTCATCAACAGCTTGCCGCCCAAGCTGAGCAAACGGTTCAGTTTTTCCAAAAACACCTTGAAAGAGTGTTGATCAAAAAAAAGCTTTCCCGCATATTTCCCGACATCCGTCAGAATGATATAATCAAATTTTTTATCAAACCGCATATCATTAAAATTACCGGCAAAAATATGGAGATTCTTTTTTTCCTTATAGCGTAAGAACATTTGCTCCGCAAGAAAGCGTGATACTTCCGCAACGGTTACGCCGCTGCATTTTTCACAAAGAAATTCCGTGATCCCGCCGAATTCGGCGCCGATTTGCAAAACCGAAGCGTCAGCATCAAATTCATACCAAGATATCAGATTTCTTTCCAAAGAAAGATTTGCTTCCGCTTGATCTGCCTGTGAAAAATTTTCTATGCCTTCAGCGAATAAATTCAAAGTTTGAGTATCTTTTCTTTCCGCATCGTCATTTTTACAAAAATCCTCATTCTTATAAAAATCCAAATGAAAAGTAGCCATGGTTCACTTCCTTCTTACGGTAACAGTCTTTGGGACAGAATGCACAAAATCAGATAAAAAAGAAATCTGCAAAAATTCTTTATTCTCCGAAACTCTCCGCATGATTTATACAAAACCTAAAAAGCAAAAGATAAGGAAAATGGCAAATACAAACACTGCCGTAATGCCAAATTTGTTTTTTGCCATTCTTATTTACCATTCTTATATATTTCTGATTCAAAAATGGTTATAAAAAGCCGTTTTTGCGCTCAATAAATATTCTTTTTAAATTATACTCTAAGCATCCGTAAAAGTCAACGCAATCTCTTTGGCCATTGAGCACATAAATAGTATGAACACAAACAAAGTTCTGTAACACTGATTCTTGCAAATAATCCATTTACCGTTATAAGCACGTTGTATCTTTAACCTCTCCGTTATGAACGGCCGGCACGATAAAGGTATTATCAACGGTACCGTCTGCATAGATAAGCAGTTCTAAAGGATAACTTCTGATTTCTTGCACCTCCCTATGAATATATAAGGTTTGAACACTGCCTGTACTTAGCTCTATCAAAACTGCCTCTATCAACTTCTTTGAGAGTGCTTCTGTATTCTATCTATACAACAATATAGCTGTTAATTACAATATCGAACATTTTTTGTTATAAAATAGAAAATATCCGCGCCAACGACGGTACGGATAAGTTTATTACGGTAATCAATAAAAAATCAAGTGATAATTTATATACCCGATAGTTATAATAATCTTTTAGCACATTAAAATTTTATTTATAAAAGCATTTTGCATCCATAGTGAAGCAAATAGATCAATATCCCTGCAAAATAGGCGCTGCTTTTTATGGCATTGTTTAGGAAGTTTTTCTTTTCTTTTATTTTTTTATAACAAAGAATTTTTATAATATTTAACGCCAAAATTAACAGAAGCAATAATAATATAAGAATTCCTAAAGGGATAAAGATTTTTCCGTCTTCATCCTGAACATTCCATCCTTTCGATGAATTTGTTGCTATAATAAAGCCACCCATCGTCAACGGCACAGTGAGATATCCGACAAGCAAATTTATACAATATGCAGTTATCACAAAAAACCTCTTCATAGATATTGCTCCTTTTTGAATATACAGAAAGTTTCCTCGTCATTTATTTCTATGGATAATCAATCATTTCTTTAACGGCAGATATCAACAAAAAAATATCTGTTGAATTTATTATTATGGTGTCTTTATGAATGAACGATGTATATATTCTCTTTTTTTGCACGCATAACATAAAATTAAAGCGTTCTTTTATTCCGACATTGATATCATCAATTACAAATCTACTGCTCCTGCTCACAAGGAGTAATCCCGGTTACATTCACCGGCGGAATGACCGTGATCCGGCAGCAGCCCTCTTCCCGCTGCTTCCATCAACTTCTTTGAGAATGCTTCTGTATCCTATTATACAACATTATAGCTCTTAATTACAATACCGAATATTTTTTATTAAAATACAATAATCCGCGCATCTTTTTAGATGCGCGGATTGCCGGAATTTATTTAACCATTTTAGGAAGAACTCGTTAGAATGTTTTTATATTTGTTATAGTAATCCGATAAAATCTCCGTTACATCGTAGGTATACAGACAGTCGTCTTTTGAATCAAAGCATATCCATTCAATATGCTCCGGATCGTTAAAATCAAATTCGCACTCATAAACAAAAGTTAAGCCATATCTTGTACTGAATTGTCTTAAATCCAGAACGCACTCAACATCTCTGCGCATTGAGTTTCTAGAACTCTGGTACTTTTTAGGTGTTTCTTCTCTGCGTACCGTCTGCAATGCGTTGATGATTTCCTTATCGGTAATAATCAGTTCCGGTCTGTTTAGGCCTGTATGTATCCTTATTTCATATATTTCATACCGTAAAATCGGTTCTTCCGCGTCTTTTTTCATATAATACCGATTAACTATACCCAGTTTTGCCTCTGTTTTACAAACATAGTCTTCCACAGGAAGATTGCTCATAGATTTTATACCTATCAAGTAACTTAGTTCATTTAAATCTTGTCCTATATATTCCAAATAAGGTTCTTCCTGATCATCTCCATAATTGTAATATTCCTTAAGCTCAATATAATCATTCTGAATATCAAACTTAACTTCCTCTTCAAGATCACGGCAGCCCATAGAATATACAAAGATACTGATTAAAAATAAACATAAAAACTTTTTCATATTCATTTCCTCCTATTATGAATAGTATTTTATTTTTCCGTTATACAGGATTTTTAGGCTCTTCATCTACTTTATCCGGCAGAGAAAAGCCTCCGTTAATTAAGCTCCGTATAAATTCAAACAACGCTGGGTTTGCCGAAGGTGTCGCATGCGAAACGACCGTGATCCGGCAACAGCCCCTCTTCCCGCTGCCTCCATCAACTTCTTTGAGAGTGCTTCTGTATCCTATTATACAACATTATAGATCTTAATTACAATATCTAATATTCTTGGTTACAAATAATAAAATATCCGCACCAACGATGGATGCGGATAAGCTTTTTATTATGGATGATTTTTAATTCTCCAGATAATGAAATATATACCTCGAAACAGTAAATAGATTAAACCCCAAACCCATAACAGTATACAAAACATATTATAATTGATATATATACTGAAAAAATAATTCAAAAACATA
>CAJKLB010000061.1 GCA_905200615.1 uncultured Selenomonadales bacterium
GAAAAAGTAGTTTTTTCAAAAATATCATTTGCATTTTTCTGAAATTCATTAGAGCTAGATATATAGTAATTTTCTGTTGTTTCTATATTATTATGCCCTAATATTTCGGCAACATCTTTTATCTCTACTCCGTTTCTTAAAATTTTTGTATTGAATTGTATTTCACTATAATATTTGTAATTTTTTGAAAAGGGAGAGTAACAACTGTCGCTCTCCCATAAAATCACACAAATTTTAAATTAATGTTTTGTAGTCCTGTTATCATCGTATCATGCTTAAACTATCCTTGCTCCAAAGGGTGCAAGTGAAAGTTTTGCAATTTTGAAAAACTGTAAACCAAATGGTATGCCTACTATGGTTATGCACCATATACAACCGAAAATCAAGTTTTCAAGTGCCATAGGAATACCAAAGAAGATAATCCATATTACATTTGCAAGTAATGATGGAACACCTCCACCATATTCGATTTCTTTTCCAAACGGGGCAAATGACATTGATGCAAACTTAAAGCATTGTCTACCATAAGGTATTCCGACAATAGTAATACACCAAATTACTCCAGACAGTACCCAAGAAAGTCCACTAAATAGACCTCCAAAGATAAACCATAAAATATTTCCTAATAAACTCATAGTTCAATCTCCCTTTCTAAACACTAATTAATCTTTGTGTGTGTGATAATCTATAGAAACCAATATTAGGTTTTATATGATTTTTTATTATATTACTATATGCTTGTATTGTATGGTATCTTAAATTAATTTCACAATGTTCTTTCAACCAATAATCCAAATAATCAGAATAGGAAATTGTGCTTGGTGTAAAATTATGTCCTGTCTGTGTATATTCATTATAAGCAATTATACCTGCTTTTTCTGCTTCTCCTTTCGTTTTAAAACCAGATTTTGTAATTCGCTTTCTTTTACCATCAACTGGTGCAATATCAAATTGATATTGATAAACATTTCCTCTTTTTCTTACACTAACCATATTTTTTACCTCCAATTTTTTTGGTAAATAAAAAATGAGCTAACACTTTCTATATGTTAGCTTTTTTGGTTATTATAATTATTTCAATTTGTCGCCATTTTTGTCGCCAAGATAAAATGCAGTATTTTCAATGGTTTTAGCAATTTAGCTTTAGTTTGGCAACAAAATGGCAACAATTCATATATTTTTCAAACTTTTTTCTTTATTAGAAATCGCTACAACTATTGATATTACTGATTTTTACCACAGCAATTTTTATATTTCTTCCCACTTCCACATGGGCAAGGATCATTCCTGCCAACGGTCTTTTTGCTCACAGCCATGTGGTCGCTGCGCCAAGTGCGTGTAATTTCCGTACGCTTTTCCTCCGAAAGCACCTCGTTCCATTCTTTCAACTCATACAGCCACTTTGCCTTTGCCGAAAGCATATTATAATACAGTTTTTCCGGCAAAATGGTCATGGCAACCGATGATTCCTCTTCCAGCGCCTTAACATCTATTTCCGTCTCCAGAGAAGTATTAATTCCATCACAGAAAGGTACGAAAATTACAGTTTCCATGCCAAGTTGTTCGGCAAGCTGTTTTACCGTACCGGAAAGAGAAAACAGTTTTTGGCCTAAAATTCTTCGATAAGCCTCCGTCTCCTCGGTATAATATTTGTTCCAAAGCTCTGATTGCTGCGCGTCGGTTTCACACAGCTGCTGCATATTTTCCCATGTTTCGTAAAGTTTCATTTTTTTACCCCTTACATCATTTCATATTTTTGCGCAATCGCCTCTAAAAACGCACGGCTGTTTACGCATTTTTTATTTTCAAGCGTAGAAAGCGCAAACAAATCCTTTGTCATAATGCCATCTTCTATGGTAAGCAGCACGGCTTTTTCCATCTTATCCGCATAATGGACAAGCTGCGGTAAATGATCAAGCTGCCCGCGCTTTTTAAAGGCTCCGGTCCATGCAAAGATTGTTGCCACCGGATTTGTACTGGTCTCCTCGCCTTTTAAGTAATTGTAATAATGACGTGTTACCGTACCATGAGCGGCTTCATACTCGTACTTTCCGTCAGGAGAAACCAGCACACTGGTCATCATTGCCAGACTGCCGAATGCCGTAGCAATCATATCGCTCATTACATCGCCGTCGTAGTTTTTACATGCCCAAATATATCCGCCTTTAGAACGAATAACCCGAGCAACGGCGTCGTCAATCAATGTATAAAAATATTCAATCCCGCTCTCTTCAAACTTCGTTCGATACTCATTTTCAAAAATTTCAGCAAAAATATCTTTAAACCGATGATCATAGATTTTTGAAATGGTATCTTTGGTAGAAAACCACAAATCCTGTTTTTTATCCAAAGCATATTCAAAGCAGGACCGGGCAAAGCTCTCAATGGATGCATCGATATTATGCAATCCCTGCACCACCCCTGCGCTTTTATCAAACATAAAAATAGTTTCTTTTCTCTGGCCGTCAGCACCGGTTATAACCAATTCGGCCTTTTCTCCCTTTTCGGCTCGAAACTCTACATTTTTATAAACATCTCCGTAAGCATGCCGTGCGATGATAATGGGTTTTTCCCAATTGCTGACCACCGGTCTGATGCCTTTGACAATCACGGGCTCCCGAAAAACCGTACCGTCTAAAATGGCACGTACCGTCCCGTTAGGACTCTTCCACATTTTCTTCAGGTTATATTCCTCTACACGCTGAGCATTGGGCGTAATCGTGGCGCATTTTACACCTACGCCGTACTTTTTTATTGCCTCAGCTGACTCAACCGTCACCTGATCATCTGTTTTATCTCTGTTTTTCAATCCAAGGTCATAATACTCGCTTTTAAGTTCAACATAAGGCTCGATCAGCAGTTCTTTAATCCACTGCCAAAGGATCCTTGTCATTTCATCGCCGTCAAGCTCGACCAGCGGCGTTGACATTTTTATCTTTTCCACCGAAAGCACCTCCGAAGTTAAGTGAAACTGTATTTTTTAGTCATTATACTATAAAATATAAAAATCACCAACCAAATTTTTTAAAAAACATTTGACTTGTTTTAAATTTTATGTATAATATACTTTGTGCTTGGGGGTATAGCTCAGTTGGCTAGAGTACTTGACTGGCAGTCAAGGGGTCATGGGTTCGAATCCCATTATCTCCACCAGACTGAGTATGGACGCGATTCGCGTTCAGACTCTTTTCTTTTAAATTAATCAAGACGCTCGCGTCAGCTTTGGCATCTTTTTTGTCCTCGGATACATATAAAAGCAAGCTTTACATCGCTTGCTTTTTTTACACAATGATATCGTATGATACATGTTTTCTTCTTTATAAAAGAACATTCCCTTGGCCTATCTTCTTGCAAGTGCACATTCAAAAATCTTTTTTGGGTATTCTTTTACTTTTCCCACGGAACAACGTTCAAACATATTACGAAACATTTTTATTATATATTTTTGATTCTTGCGGAAAATTTACAGCGAATACGATTCAATAATATAAAATTCTTTTTAAAGAAAGAAAGTATCTTTTAAGAATAACCTTTCTTTTTTTGTTCATCATTTAATCTCTTCAGATATTTTCAAGTTTTATATTTTTACCGCTCTCAAGTGCTTTCTCTTTTACGTATATAACAAACAAAAAAATCCCCAGACCTAATGCCCGGTGCTGATAAGGCAGTAAAAAGTAGAGAAGATGGTGTAACCCGATATGTGGCGGGTTACACCGTTTTCTTTTTTATGCAGTCAGCTGTTTTGGAAGCAGTGATGCGTTTCGCATCTGTTCCATCATTTTTCGGATCTCCTGCTCGTCAGGAAGGCTCACCAGCCCCACCGCTGTGAAATAGATGTCGACTTTTACCGACTTGTGTGCATGTTTTTTCTCCGGATTGTGTACCTCGATGCGCCGGATCAGCTTGTTGACGATTGTCGGCGTCAGCTCTTTCATGTCGGTAAACTCCCGCAGCCCCTGCAAAAGCAGGCGCATATCCACCGATTTCTGCTCCATTTCGGACAGCTGTTGTTCTTCCTCCCTGACCTTTTCCAGAAGCTCTTTCTGTTCGGATTCATACTCCGCCGCCATTCTCGCATAGCGTTCATCTGACAGTTTCCCGATCACATTGTCCTCATAAATCCGATTGAACAGCTTGTCCAGATCGGCGATCCGTTTTCTGCTGCTTTTAATGGAAAGCTTCAATTCCTGCTGCCGTTTTTTCTGGAATTCCCCGCATTTCTGCTTCTGCATATAGAGAAATACCGACTCGTAGCAGCGCACAAAATCCGCCAAACCCGCAACCGCTTCCTTCACGATCATTTCCAAGACTACATCCCGGATAAAATGAATCGTGCAGCTCCCTCTGCCGTCCTTGTAGTTGGCGCAGCGGAAGAATTCCTGATTGCGTTTGAGCGATTTGGCGGCGCAGAAGTGCAATTTCGATTTGCAGTCGGCACAGAATACCAGCCCGGAAAACAGACTTTTCCGATTTGTTTTTGTGGGTCTGCGCTTGTTCTTCCTGAGCTCCTGCACCCTCAGCCATACATTCTCGTCAATGATCGCTTCCTGCGTGTGAGGAATGATCTGATAGCAGTAGTTTCTCATCAAAAAGATAATTATCAATTTTATCAATTTTTCCAGACGCACCGTAATAATCGTAGTTCTTTTCAACATCTTTTCTATTACTAAGCGAAACAGGCTTTCTCTCATTGTCACGGTTAATAGTATAAGTTCCAAATCTACACCACGCCCATCCATCCGGCACATCAAACGGTATCTCATCTTCAATACATTTCACCGTTCCATCCTGAAACTGCTCATAATGCAAATTACAACAAGTAATATCGGGTCTTAGGGCAGCGCCCTAACGAGAATCACTGTTTGCAGCCGTATGGGGATACAAACAGTCTGCTCGCTAAGATGATACAGAAAAACCGGAGAAAGCAGTTTCGCTCTCTCCGGTTCATTCTATTTTACCCTGATTTTCTTTGGCATTACCTTTGAAAACTTGATGATTAAGTCTTCTACAGCGTCGGTATACCGCCCTTCCTGACGCAGTTTATTCCGAAACCAAATGAGATTTTGAATTGTAAAACTGCGTTCACTATCAGAAAGGTAGAGATGATATTTCTGCTTTCTCATACGAAAATCAACTCGCTGTTTACGATTTCAACGGCTCGGTTTCGAATGTTATTCATCTTCTTCACCCATTCCATAGGATCATCGGCTTTCAATTTCTCCGTAACATTTTCCTGTTCGGAAATTGCGTTTACAAGGGATTGAAACATTAGCTCTGCCTGATGGTCAATCTCTGCCAAATGCTTGTTTAGTATTCCGGCAGTAAGCAGATTGTAATACCGAATTTTATGATGCTGCTTCAAATACCGCCGGTATCGTTGCCCCCATACACCAATTTTAACTTCTCTTTCGGGCGGTATTTTCAGATCGGGAAGTTCATAATCGCCCTGCCGGGTATATGTGCCGCCTGTTTCTTCATAAATGCTTTTCATCACAAAAACCTCCTGCGTTTTTTGGGGCTTTTATTCTACAGAAGATTTTCAGGAAAAACCAATGTGCCGATTGCAGTTTTATCGGAATATGCAGAAAAAGAGTACGAACCCTTCGATTCGTACTCTCGTTTCTGCCCTGCAATGTCGGTTTCTGTGTGTTTTTCGGATACTGCCTTATACACACTCAGCAAAAGTCTGAGGATTTTTGTCATTCGTGTACAAAAAAGAACTGTTGAGAAACCCTTAATTTTAACGAGCTTAACCCAAATTTTCTTTACGAATAAAGAACTGAAGGTTGATAGTATTTATTCCTCTATAGCCGCCTTTTTTCTGTTTGCGGCTGTTATGCGGGAGTAATCGTCAAACTTCTTTTCTCGGCTATAGGTATAAAGTCCGTTTACCTCCTGCTCAACATCGTAAAGCTGGGTATAGCAGAAGCCCATAATGTTAGGTGCTTCAAGCAGAGCCGAAACGAGTCCCTCATAGCGGGCGAAGAATTCTTCCTCGGTCGTGGGAGCAGTGCCGTAGCCCCATGAATTTTCTGCCGCACTTTTCCGCTCGTTTTCGGGAATCCATTTTATTCCTCCGAATTCGCTCATAAAAAAGGGAAGATCGGGTATATAGATTTGATCGTTTTTATACAACAAATTAAAGCTATCTGCCTTGCCGTTATAGTCGGCGTATGATTTGCGGAAGCTTTCGGGATTTTGATCATAATCGTGCTGGTCGTAAATATCGGTTATTACATGGTAGCATCCCGACGTATCTATAACCGGTCTTGTGGGATCAAGGCGTTTGGTTTCCTCGTAAACCGACCTTAATATACGGCGGGCGGTTGTGCCGAACTGATTCCATGTTTCATTAAAGGGACACCAGCCGATTATTGCGGGGTGATTAAAGTCGCGCTCTAGGGTTTCACACCATTCGGGGAGGAAGTTTAGTAATCCGAACTCGTTATTTAAATCAAGTCCCCAGTTAGCGTGTTCGCCCCACACAAGGTAGCCTGCTTTATCGCAATGATAAAGGAAACGTGGCTCGAACATCTTCTCGTGCAGGCGCGCGCCGTTAAAGCCAAGCGCCATAGAAAGCTCAATATCGTGTTTAAGCACCTCGTCGGACGGGGCGGTGTAAATACCGTCGGGATAAAAGCCCTGATCAAGTACGGTGCGTTGAAAAATGCTTTTTCCGTTAATAAGCACCTTAAAGCCGTCGATTCTTACCTCTCTTAGACCTGCGTAACTGTATAATACATCTGTGCCGCAATCGGTTTCAAGGGTAAATTTAAGGTCATAGAGTCTGCCATTTCCTACCTCCCAAAGATGTTTTTCCGTAAGGGGGAGACGGAATCGTGCATATCTTCCCTTGATTTCCTTGGTACAGCCGCCGACATTTTTACCCTCGTAAAGTGCTTCAACCGTGAGTTTTCCTCCGAGGGACAGGGTTAATTCAATATCAAAAGCCGCCTCTTCTATATCGGCATAGTACTTTGCGGTTTTAATATAACCCGCCGGTACATACTCAAGCCAAACAGTCTGCCAAATTCCTGTGGTACGGGTATAATCGCAACCCTGCGAATAAAAAGCGGACGACTGCTTACCTTTAGGCTGTTTTCCCGAGCGGACATTATCCCTTGCATTCACTGTAAGGTCATTTTCGCCTATATTTAAAAAATCGGTAATATCAAGCGTAAATGAACTGTAACCGCCAAAGTGACTTCCTGCCTTTTCACCGTTTATGTATACGTCGCACTCATAATCCACCGCACCGAAGTGCAAAAGAACACGCCCTTTAAGCTGTTCTTCGGTTACGGTTATGCTCCGCTTATACCAAATTGCGGGAATAAAATCTTTATACCCGATTCCCGAAAGTTCGCTTTCAGGGCAGAAAGGAACCGTAATTTTTTTTGTGTACTCTTCAGCTTTTTCGGGTTTAAAAAGTCTGCGTTCTGCGCCTGATGTACCGAAATCAAATTCAAAAAGCCATTCTCCGTTAAGATTTTGCCAGTTATCTCTTTTGAACATCGGTTGAGGATGTTCGGGACGGGGGAATAAAATCTTTTCCATACTGTTTACTCCTTGTATTGCATTATAATGCTTTTTCTTGTATAATATCATTATTATTAGGATAATTAAATATATTTTTTAAGCATAAATGTGAGGATTTTAAGCATATGGAAAAAATATTTTTTCTTTCTGCAGGTAACGGAAATAAAACCGCCGCTTTTGAGGTTAGTCTTGCAGGAATAACCTATCCCGATCCGAATTATAAAGTTTACCGCAAATGCTCTGATTTATTTGTTGTCGAGTATGTTTCTGACGGTGAAGGAACGGTTATATGCGGCGGAAAAGAGTATCATATTGAAAAGGGTGACGCATATATTCTTCCCGCAGGCAAGGAGCAGAGATATTATTCCGACAAGACCAACCCTTGGACAAAGAAATGGTTTAATGCTTCGGGTACGCTTTGTAAAAAATTGCTTTCTTCATACGGAATTGAAAATACGGTTTGTTTTCACAACGCCTCTATCGACACACTTTTTGATGAATTTTTCGATTACTGCAGCGAAAACACCGACGTAGAAGGTATTTATAAAAACGGCGCAATTATTTTCCATCGTATAGTACAGCAGCTTGCGGCAAATGCAAAGGATAATACCGAAAGTGCCGCAGAGAAAATTAAAAGCTATATCGACGGTAATATATACGAAAAGCTGACCGCTGAATCGGTTGCTAGCAATTCGGGATTTTCGGTTTCACAACTCGGACGAATATTCAAAGCGGAGTACGGCGAAACGGTCTATTCCTATATTCTCGAGAAAAAAATCAGGACTTCGGAAAACCTTCTTAAAAATTCGGGACTTTCGGTAAAGGAAATATCAGATATGCTGAAATTTACCGACGAACACTATTTTTGCAATATTTTTAAGAAAAAACGAGGAGTGACTCCGGGAAAATTTCGCAAAACCGGGTTTGTTGAAACAAGATATGGCGAGTAATAAATAAAGAACGGCCGAAAATGCCGTTCCTTACTGGGTTTATAAAAGAAAAATGACATCCTAATCGAACCGTAACAGTTCAGATTTGGGATGTCATTCATGTGGAGGCGCCACCCGGAATCGGACCGGGGATAAGGGTTTTGCAGACCCGTGCCTTACCGCTTGGCCATGGCGCCGTATTGGAGCGATAGACGAGATTCGAACTCGCGACATCCACCTTGGCAAGGTGGCACTCTACCAGCTGAGTTACTACCGCAAGCAAAGCCATTTTTGGTGCCTTGGGGCGGAATCGAACCACCGACACGAGGATTTTCAGTCCTCTGCTC
>CAJKLB010000062.1 GCA_905200615.1 uncultured Selenomonadales bacterium
TCCTTTTACTATCATTTTCATCACCCCTTCTATTATACCTTATTTATGCAAAAAAAGCCCAGCTTATACTGGACTTTTTCGACAGTCTGGCACCCCCCTTGCTTTAAGGGGGTGTGTTGTTTTATAATAAAGGAAATTCTTATATAGGAACAAACAATTGTAACTTCTTGTTTTGATTTTTACCAATACAAAACATAATAAAACATCGTATCGGGTTCCATTCATTATAATACCCATTGTTTTTGCCAAACTTTTTTCGTTAAAGGACTCCGATATTTTTTCGGCGGAATCTTTGTTTTTCTTTGATTTTTTATACTCTTTCCGTGGAATTTCAATATTTTAAAACGTTTTAGAAAGTGAGATTTGCTATGACGATTGAAACGGCTTTCCCCGGCGGAAATGTAAAAGTAATCGGGTTTCAAAACGATACTTATTTTTTAGAACCGGACCTGCGCGATACTGTCGGCGATTGGTTCTATTGGGCTTTTAAAGTTTCCGGTGCCCAAGGCAAAACCTTAACCTTTAAATTTAACGGTAACTATGTGGGGTATTACGGTCCGGCAATCAGCTATGACCTTGAAAATTGGCACTGGCAATATAGCGAAAAAAAAGAAAGCGGCAATGCTTTTTCCTACACCTTTGATGAAAACGAAGTATACTTTGCGCACAATTATCTATATACCCCTGAAAGATTTTACAAATTTGCACTGGAAAATAATATGCAAGTACAGAATTTATGTGTAAGCGAAAAAAACAGACCCATTCCCTGTTTAAAGCTTTACAACGGTGAAAATCACATTCTTTTAACCGCGCGGCATCATGCCTGCGAGTCGACAGGAAATTATGTTTTAGAGGGCGTACTTCAAGAACTGTACAAAAATCCGGTGCCCAACACCACCGTTTTCTGTGTTCCTTTTGTAGACTATGACGGCGTAATCGATGGGGATCAGGGCAAAAACCGCGCGCCGCATGACCATTATGTAGATTATGCTGAAAATTCTTCTCGATATGCTTCCGTAAAAAAGATTCAAGAATATGCGAAAAACAATAAAGTAATTTTAGCTTTTGATTTTCATTCGCCTTGGCATTGCGGCGGAATTCATGACGGGGTTTTTATTGTCAGAAATAAAGCCAACGCAGCAAGCATCCATCAATTCAGTTCTATTTTACAAGATCAAACAAAAAATTGCGCCCTGCCGTATTTTTCAAAAAACGATATGCCCGCGGATACGGATTGGAATTTGGAAAGCTCGCCTTGTTTCGGCCATTATATGGCGCGAATTGACACCATGCTTTGCGCGTTTTCCATTGAATCCTGCTATTTTGGTGAAGAAGATCATAAGTTTGAAATTGATTCCGCTGTAAAGCTCGGCCGAAATTTCGCATTATCTGTTAAGCGGTTTCTAAACGAAAAAAAATGATATCCAAATAAGCCATGGCAATCTTTTTCTTTTGTGAAAAAATCTACGAGCTCCCGGCTTGTCCAATCCGGTGTGCGGCGTATTGAATCCGTCTTTCATAAAATGTTGCCGTGCTCAATATCGGGATAAAAGAAGAATTCTTTTGTATCATCCGGCTCCGGCTGCCGGTTTTTATAAGAAGAAAGGATGAATTTTATGATGTATGCTTTTCAACAAGACAGTCTTTATACGCTTTTGCCCGATGAACTTACCCTTGCGATTTCATGCGGTAAAAATCATCCAGCGCCGGAAATCAATCGGCAAAATCATCGCAGTGAAACCACTCGCTGCAAAAAAATTCAGGTTTTCAACCGCGGCGTACGGCACCAAGGAACTCTTCTCATAACCGGAGATCTTCCCCGCTTTGCCTTTGCTTCCACACATGCGGATGACGCCACAGATCCTCCGTTTCTCATTTTCGGCGATATGTATCTTTGCCTTCACTGCGGGCAGCAAGAAATATTCTTTCATGACTTTGACGAAATCACTGCCTATTTTCATCCTTTTTCCACCGAGTGGATAGGAACGACGTCAAAGCTGCCGGGTATCCGGGTTCGGCTGAACGTCTCTGTTTTTGACGGCAGTGCTGTCTGCGGATCTCTTTCCATAGAAGCCGAAAAAGAATCCGCATGTTTTCCCAAGGCCGAGCTCAGCTTCGGTGGTCTGAAAGTCGGTACCCGACCGCTTGATCCCTGCTTCATTCAGCCCGACAGCCTTGTCATTCCTTCCCGCGCCGAAAAACTTTCCGAAGGACACTTTATCCTTACCCCGCAAACGCAAAATTCTCCGTTTTCCACAGAAAAGGTCTATATCAATTTTGACAACGGCTTCGGAGAAGCAAAAATCGAAAACGAGCGCGTCGTTTTTTCTTTTGACAGTGCCAAAGAAAACACCGCGGATTTCTTAATTTTTCACAGTTTAAGCGGTATACCGGAAAAAGCAAACCTGCCGATATCCGCATGTAAAAAAGATTTTACGCAAATGGAAGAATACGCAAGCCGTTTACTGCAAAGCTGCCGCGTCAGCACACCTTCGCCTTTACTGAACGCCGCGATCCGGCACAATATTTTGAATTTAGATTATATGCATATTCAAAACGCTTGGTTTGAAGGCGGTCACTGGTGGAACTGTTACTGGACCAATAATTTTCAAATTTCCGCCGCGATTGCCTTAGGCCAATATGAATACGCCAAAAAGGCGCTCCTCTTTTTCGGACAGCTGGAGGACGGATATTCCTGTACAACCGCCGCCGGAAAAAGCGCGGAATCCGAAAATTATCCGCACACACAAAAGCACACGCTTCATTTTGAGGGAATTCCTTATTATTTATATGAACTTTGGCAATACACAGAGGCTACCGGGGATCTTTCGGTTGTTGAAACGGTTTATGATCGGTTAATCCTTATGATAGAAGATCTTTTTTCGGCCTGCGATATCAATCAATCGGGGTTGATCGGTTGGCGCTATGGCTGTAACGCCTTTCTCTATCAGGCAGATCATCTTCAGCTGCCGGGAGACGCTGTTTCGCCTTCGGTTATGCTTGCGGCTATGCTGGATAAGATGGCCTATCTGTCCGAGCTCATCGGTAAAAGAGAAGACGCGGCCGCTTTTTCAAAAAAATCCGAATCCATGAAAACAGCCGTCAAACAAAAACTTTGGAATGCCCGGTCCGAATATTTTTACAGTCATTTAGATCTTCAGGGAGCGCGACATGACGCGCATTACTATACGGATTTAATCTTCCCCGCCCTTTATGGTGATTTTGAAGAAAATTACGCTATGGGCGGCTTAAAACATTTAAAGCAAACGCTTCTTTTCCGCTCGGCTGAAACCGGAGAACTTCTGATGCGCGTAGGTGATTTAAAACCCGATATTTTCGGAAACAACAATGTTATGCCTACCCAAATGGCTGAAACCGCCCGCGCTTTTTGTAAAACCGGCGATAAAAAATCAGCGCTGGCTTTGATGCACGCCGCGGCACGCGGCGCAACGGTATTTACCGAATCTCCCGGCAGTTCTCCCGAACGACTCAATGACGAAGGAAAGGGTGAATGCAACTATCTGTTCGGAAATCCCTGCGGTTCTTTCCTTTATACAGCTGTTTCCGGAATTTTCGGCGTCAGCATTCAGAAAGCAGGTACCGAGCTGTGTCTTGCCCCCTCTTTGGACGACCGATGGCCGCAAGCATCGATCTCTCTTCCGTTTGCCGAATATACCGTCTGCGAAAAAACATTTTCCGTTCAAGTGAAAAAAGAAAAGATCCAAACGTTGCGCTTTTCATTTTATTCTGACAGCGATGATGCTCGCTTTTGCGTAAACGGAAACACTGTTTCCGGGCAAGCGGAACCTAAATTCGGCCGCTACGAGATTACGCTTACGCTTCCGATACGCGCCGAAAAGACAATACAAATTGCTCCATTGTTTGATTGCAGCGCGTCAGCCGCGCCTGTTTGCGCGTTTTCCGCCGAAAGCGCGCCGGCTATTTTGATGCCTGTCGATTCCGGCATACCGATTGATATTTCCGAAAAAATCAATAGTAACCATATGACGGCGCTCTCCGCCTGGAGAAGAGATCCCGACTATCATATTCCCTGCACGGCACTGTCCTCCGTTCCCGGATATCTTTTAACACCGGCGGGAAAATTTGCTTTTACACCGGATCCCCAAAGCAATCGGATCCCCCTTTGCGTCATCGGTCCCGGTTTTTCCCATGAATTCAGCGGTGCGCCGATCCCTTCCGGATTTCCTTGCTCCCAGACTTTCCCCGTTCATGATCATATCCGGCGGCTTGACTTATTCTATGCTACCGAAGCGGCCAGCCGGCTGACGGGATCTGTGGTGGGCAAATTGATTCTCAACTATGAAAACTTTCAACAGCAGCTTCCTTTAACCGTGGGAAAAAATATCTCCTCGCTGTTTGCCCATTTTGCAAAAGAAGCCATCGCTGTAAAACTGCATGATTCGGAAGCAACGGATTCCGCCAGCGTTCTGCAAATCCCCTGTGATCCGGAACGGTTCCTTCAATCTTTTACTATTACCATCGATTTGTATGACGCGCAGTTTGCTTTGATCGGTGCCAATAAAATCCTTTAGTTATCCGAACCCGCGATTCCCTTAACCAAAAAACATGCCCAAGCCATGATTTTAAATCAATGATTTTGGGCAATTTTTGTATAATACTAAGAACCAATCCCCCCGTTACGCCGGCGGATCCTCTGCTTTGGCTCTGATCATGCGGATACCGCCTGCATAACACCGGTAATGACTTCTTTTTGATAAAAAGCCAGTTTTCTATAGGTCTGATTCTATACAAGCATAAACCAGCACTGCGGGAGGGCAACAATACTCTACATCTTTAAGATGCAATCCTTTATTGTACGCTTCACGAACGATTGACATCACAAAATACTTTGTCGCTTCGTGGTATCTGAACAGTTCGGGAACAGAAGTCAAGTGTTTAGGGGCAGATGTTTTCATAGAGGCAATAAAAGATGTAAATTCCCGGCCGATTGCAGATTTAATTTTGTCTGTCGCGTTTTTAATTACGGCACATATTTCCTCATATTCTTCCTTCTTCAGAACGGGAATCTTCACACACGGCTTATTTTTTGTATTGCCAATTAAGCCAAGAGCTTCAAGTGTCGGCATATAGGAAATCAATTCATTCGGAATATCAAAACCAACTCTTTCTTCGATAGGAATATCAGCGTAAAGGCACCAAAGCAACGGAATAATATATTTGAAATAAAGCTCATAATCAAAGCCGTATCGATGAGGACTATCCCACAGTGTAGTATCAAATTCGTACAAACGAACTCTTCTTGTTCCTCCTGCCGTTAATGCTTCAGTTGTACGATGGCCCCCGTGGATAGCATATTCCATGGTTTCGTTATACTTTTTCATATTATATCCGGCATCAAAAGCTATTGCCTGCGCAAACCAACGCCCGCCGTCCTTGCGTTTAGGGAAATTCGGCACTTGAATCTTATCCGTTCCGAAGTGCTGAAAATCCTGCAGAGCCTTCAAAACAGCGTACCGATCAAGCTTCGTTCTTTCTTCTTTCCCCATATTTTGCACGAAAGACATTTGGGCGATTTTTTGGGACATATTTTCGATAATACACCATATCGTTTCAAAATGCTTGTGGGTAAAATCAAGCTGCGGTTTGAAGTTTTTAAGAGAATTTTGAGGCTTTACAATAATAAAGTCCGTATATACCTTTCCGCTTTCCGTTTGTATCATCAGTTCGCCGTCCACAAGTTTTTTGACGATCGGCTCAATATATGCGGCGGGGATACTAATTGCTTTGGCAAGGTCACTGATCGCAATTGGCTTCTCATAAGCGAGAATCAAAAGATTCTGTGCAATTAAATCCCCCTCAACAAGTGATCTCGGCTCTCCTCGAAGTCCCTCAGAACCGCCAAAAGACAGACACAGTTGTCCGGGCAAATAGTTTTCTCTTGTTTCCATAGATTCCAGCCCTTTCTTCATCTGATTACGACCTACAAACAGGCGGCTTTTTACCGTACCTTCGGGAATTTTAAGTCCCTTTGCAATATCCGAAACACTTTGGTTTCCAAAGTAAAAACGGATCAAAACCTCGCGCGTAATAAAACCAAGGTAATTTAACTCTTTGCGCACTCTTGCCGCTTCCTCCGAAGAAAGATACTCCTCGTCCTTTTTCTCCGCAGTATCAATGCCCTCATCCAAGCATAGTGTAACGGGTGTACGATACTTTTTTCGAAGATTATCGTTGTACTTGTGATAAAGGGTATTGGTCAGCCAAGTTTTCGGATATTCTATTGTTCCTCCTCTGTGCATATAGGCAAAAGCCGCAAGCATGGTATCTCCGACAAGGTCTTCTGCGTCGGTTCGCGAATTGGTCTTTGAAACCGCAAGTCGTATCAAATAATCATAATATTGAATAATTTCATCGTGTATCATAATTTTTCCTGCTTTCCGGAAAGCTTTTGAACGTTCACCCATATAGTCGTAATTTTTTGATATCGGTTCAAACTTAAGAGAAAATATTTTTTAACGTCTCCCGCGGATCACAAGGCGGCGCGTCGCGTTTATTTCTTTTTAACAGGAATCCAAATTTCAATAGTTCTGTCAGGATCCCCACCGACGATTCCCCAATGGTAAACAGCAATCTCCGGAGCATTGATTATTTGATATTCCCCATTTGACAGCCACTGTGCAGCGATTTGTTTGCGAATCTCAAAGGATTCCGGAATCGGCATTTTCCGCTTCTCCGTTTCAAAAGCAGCATACGTTCTTTCGGGAATCCTGATTTTTTCAAACCGAAATTTTTCCATAAAATCAATTCCGGTTACATCGCTGTTATATAAGTTGTCAAACGCATATTGATCGGTTGTTGCAAAGATATAGAAATCATAACCGTTGTCATTTCTTTCGTAAGGACACAGTAGTCTGACAGTTTGTCATTTGACATTCCTTTTAACATCTACGCTCTCGTGGAAACGAAAAAGTTTTGTTCCTGTTTGTATCGCAACGCATCATAGGGCATACCATCAAAATATCTTTTATAACCAAGAAGCGTAATTTAAGGTTTTGTTTGAATTCGATATTTCATAATTGTACCGCCTTCCAATGAAAATTTCAGTACAAAATGGGAATAGAATTTCAGCGTACTGCCGTTATTTCGAGCCTGCGACGGCAATATACCGTGGAACTTCTGGAATGATTTTGCAAAGCTGTCCGAACTTTCATAGCCGTACTTGAGCGCAATGTCAATGACTTTCGCATTACCCGCAGCCAGCTCCGCGCCTGCAAGCGATAACCTGCGG
The DNA here is from genome assembly GCA_905200615.1 of uncultured Selenomonadales bacterium. Classification (GTDB taxonomy): domain Bacteria; phylum Bacillota; class Clostridia; order Christensenellales; family QALW01; genus UMGS1322. The sequence goes on from CAJKLB010000062.1 coordinate 7,271, forward strand.
TTACGGATATACTCACCAATGGTAAATCCGCAAAGAATACTGAACACGTGCTGGAAGTGATAGCTTGATGAAAAACTCTGCGCCGCGACCGTCTCGTAATCAATCGTCTCTGTCAGATTGTCTTCGATATAGTCAATTGCTTTTTGCAAACCAATAATCCATATCCTTACCTGCCTTCATTCTATCAAAAGGCGATTTATATTCCCCCGATATTCCGTGCCGGATATCATCGGGTTGCTTCCGTTAATAATATAAAAAATCCAAGTCTGTCAAAACGATTGATCAATTCCCAAATTCGTCCTTTTTTTAAGGGATGCACGCTTATTTTTAGGTTGATAAAATAGCTTTCAAATCCGTTGGTCTTATCTATATAAAAAACACGTTTATAGAATAACAAAGGGGCAAATGGTGTGAAAAGCAAGCAAAAACTATCCCCAAATTCAATGTGACCTAACTCAGACTAAAGAAAAAGAGCCTGAACGCTAATTGCGTCCAAGCTTAATCTGGCTCGTAGCACCGAAAAAGATATCACCAGATTTTTTGAAAAAGCCGCTTGTGGTAAGGCTTTTTCGTCCTTTTTTATAAATCCGTACTGTCTCACCTGCGGGGGTTGTGATGCCATTTCTTTTTTTGGGTGCGAACCAAAAAAGATATCAGGTAATTCAAATATCAATTGATTCTACCTGCTTCTTGCGATTATGCTCTGTGCTTCATATAAATCTCATTTATCGCTTCAGCGTACAAGGCGCGTGATTTTTTTACCAGGCCCTCGTTATTGTTCTTTTTGTATAGATAGCAATCAAGGACTTCATCCCAATACCCGTGCTTTTTCAACCAATCTTCTTTGGGTTTAGTATAGTATCCTTTGGTCTGATCAGCCCAAACATATGATCGTTGTTCCTTCTTAAATCGTATGTACTGTTGGAGTACTGAACCGGCTTTGTCGGTATAGTTGTTTACAATAGCGAAGTCACAACTTTGTATTATCCTTGAGCGCCAATGGTCAATTTTTTTGATTGTAAATACACGGGTTGAATCTTCACAGTATCCGTATCCATACCGACGAACCACTAAATTAAAAGCGTCCATCATGATATGTTTGATTTCTCCGGGGTCATATCTATCGTTATCATAGAAAACATCAAGGTTTACATCAAAATCATATCCGATATTGCTCTTACGGTCGCAAGTAATCATATTGCGACTGCTGCTCCCAATGAATTGAAATTGGAAAGAGATATCCTTGTTTCGCAGTATGTCCTGAACCTCATTGATTATCTCGATCAACTCGTTTTTTGCCGGGGCAACTTCTTTCTTGGAAACATATTCGAAGTTGTACATAGTTAAATCCTCCTCATATTTCCCAAGCCGCCCATTCAGTTCAAAACCAAATCATATTATTATACTTGTTTTTTCTTCGTTGTCAAGACCTATTATAACACATTTTAG
>CAJKLB010000063.1 GCA_905200615.1 uncultured Selenomonadales bacterium
TGTAATTATAAAATATTAAAATAATTTTCTATTGACATATAATGCATTTATTGTTATTATATAAAAAACTATATCAATGAAATGATTAATATTAATTATTATGTACAAAATTCAAATGGTTCGATGGTATGGAATTCAAGAAATTCCTATACTTTCACAGGTACCCGAGGAATAGAAAGCTTAAAAGCTAGATCATAAGAAAACATCACATTAGTTTCCTAAATTAAAATGTGTTTGCAGCTAAAAATTAAGAAAGGATATCTTGAAAAATTATCATTTCTTTTTTAGATTTGTAAGGGGTATATTATCATTCTATAAATTTTTATTTCTAATACTTCACAAGTATTGACAAACGAAATATCATCTACTACAATTTAAAGTACAAGGGTTTAGATTCTTATTATTTTTTATCAATCACTGGAGGAGGAACGGAATATGAAAAAAGCACTCATCTTTTTCTTGTCCATACTGCTTCCCTTATGTACCGCCTGTCAAAACAATCTTTCACAAACACCCTCTGCCACTGTATTTACGGCAGCAGATTCACAGCCCAAAGTAAAAACACTGTATTGTAATGACAGTTATCACGGAGAAATATATGCTATACTGGAAAATGGGGATGTTTGGCGCTGGGGCAATTATTTTGACGCAGAAAAAAATAAAATCATGAACCGTTTGCTTCCGGAAAAAGTAACAATAGAAGGATTGAATTTAAAAAACAACGTAAAAAAGATTTGCTTTTACAATGCCGCTACCTTCTTATTGCTGAATGACGGCGCTCTTTACTCATGGGGCGGAAACGATATCGGCGGCTGCTTAGGTGACGGTACTACAGAAAGCCGAAACACACCTCAAAAAATTTTAGATAATGTAAAAGATATTTTTAAAATCGGAACTTCTTTGAATTCAACAGATTCCCAAAAGCAAAAAGAAGAGGAAGCACAAGAAACGACTCCGTTTCCGACGGGCGATTTATCCGGTCTTTCCCAAGAGGATCCTTCACCGACGGAAGCTATTGCTCAGGAAATGACACATTCTAAATATAATGTATCCGCCATGGGCGCCTTGACAAATAATAATGAATTATACGTTTGGGGATATAACGGCATGGGAAATTTATGTACCGGTAATTTTGCTTCCGCGTCTTCACCTGTATTGCTGGAAACCGATGTATTGCGAGTATGCTCTTCAGGGGGAATGTGGACATCACCTATGTGGGTTATTAAAAACGACGGCACCGTGCTGAAAAAAGTGGACAGTGAAACAAATAGAGGAAACACATTGGTTCCCATGTTTAAAATAGAAACACAAAATATTGCGGATATCGTTTCCTGTCAAGTTTCCTCCCATACACTTTTTGTTTTATATGATAACGGAGAGGTTATACGATATCGCTATTCCGACGGAGTTTCCTCTTCCCAAGTATTTGACAGCAATATAAAAGAAATGGCCACGGGAATTACTGAAAATATTTTTTTAAAAAATGATAATACTCTTTGGAAATTATCTATTGATCGCAACGCTTCTTTACAAAACGAAAAATACATACAAATTTCTTCAAACGTAAGCAAATTATATAACAGTGAATTTTACTCCGATATGTCGGGCAATATATGCCGCTATGATATTCAAACACCTCTGATGTTGGATATTAATAATGCACTAAACATATGGGATATTACAAATAACGCGGGAACGTTTGTTTATCTCAGCAGCCCCGACGCCTATCTTTATTCTTGGGGAGCTTTTCCTTACGGATACAGTCCCTTGGGAATAGAACTGAATCCCGGCGAAACGGAAATAGAAATGCCTGTGCAAATTCTGTTCCCGGCCGGCTGGAACAGTTAAATCATAAGAAGGATCAGGAGGATTTATGAGAAAAATAGTTCTATTGCTTTTAATTTTCAGTCTTTTGGTTTCCGTTTGTGCCTGCACACCAACCGGAACAGGGGATGCGGAAAACACAAACGGCGTACAGGCCACGCTGATTCCCCGCAGGACTATGCCGCCTACGCCTGCGCCTACCTATACAACCTTTGTAGAAACGCAAAACGAAATCCTCTCTATGATTACTTTTGCAGAGGAAACGAAAGCAAAGGAAGAAAAAAGACAAGCTCCTGAAATTACAAGCCGCGGTAATTTCGAATCTGAAAATTATTACTATGTATTTGCCTCTAAAATTACCGATGGAAGTTATACTTCGTGTGTATATCAGTTAAAAAAAGAAGATAACGGTTACCGCCTGTTGCTCAGAGCAGATGCCAAAACGGGTGAAAACATCGCCAATGAATGCACCTATGATTTTTTTACCGCTCAATTAAACGGTGAAACCGTATTTATTTCCGTGCTGTCTTCTGTTTACGGTTATTATATTACTGCAGATGACGGCTCACGAAAAGTAATGGAAGAATGCGAAACACCGGAAGATATTCTTTTACCAAATTATGAGCAAAAACGCACAAAACCAACCAAGCTTCAAATTGAATTCAGTGACGGTACTTTTTATGAACAATATCAGGACGGTATGCCTCTTTCTAAAATAATGCTTGCCCAAAAAGGAAGTCTGACAATTAAAAATCTTTCCGTCTGGGCCGGTACGCGTCGATTGACAAAGGCGGAAATTGTCAATTATCAGGTTCCTCAATATTACCACGTCAGGGAAGCTGTTTCCGTGTATGAATTTTGAAAATGCAGGAGAATACCATGAAAAAGACCCTTATCCTTGCCTGTATTCTGATAATCAGCTGTACATCAGGATGTGCTTTTTTTCCGGAAAGCACCTATAAAGAATTGGATCCTCCGTCCGTAGTGGACGCCGTTCATTTGCAGTATAATACGGCCAAAGCTGAACTTCGCACTTTAAGCGATATAAAAGAATTTACCGGTACTTTTGTATATTCCTATTACAAATGCTACACGATCAGTCAATTGCAAACGGAAGGCCTTCCTTCTTCCTTTGATCTTTTCGTGAGCGACGGTCAAACCGTTGAGGAAAACGCTTTGCTGATGCAGTTCAATACAACTGCCATCGATGAAACTATTGCCCATGCCAAAGTAAATGTGGCACAGTTTCAGCAAAACCTGAATAATATTGCCGATAAAAGCAGTGATGAATACGCGGTTGCCAAAGCTATATTGGAAGAAGCACAAGCTGTTCTTTCTTCTGCAGAGGAAAAACGTCAGCAATATTTTATTCGCGCGCCTTTCAGCGGTAAAATTCGGCTGAATTATACTTCCGCCGCTAATGAGGCGGAAAACGCGGTAAAAGAAGTAATCGTTTATCGGGATGACGGTATTTCCCTTGCGATCAATGCGGAAGATTTTACCCAAACATTAAAAGAGGGGGAGAGCGGAACCGTTACCAAGTTAGACGGCGCCAGCGTCACCGATATAACGGGGACCGGTACCGTACGCAAGGCTCCGGTTTTCTTAGGAGACGGATATTCGGAAAATGATAAGTATTATTATATTGATGTTACCGGTGATTTCAGCTGCGATGATACTGCTGTTTTTACTGTAATTTTGGATACGCATGAAAATGTGATTTGCGTCCCTGCCAGAGCGCTGAAACAATATAAATCCAATGAGTATTATCTGCGTCTTTTATCTTCTGACGGTATTACACGAACAGAAGTCATTGTAGAAGTAGGCATTATCAATTCGGATTATGCTGAAATCATAAGCGGCATCAGCGTAGGCGATACTGTAATTTTAGGGTAAATGCCATGATTTATTTAAGCTTAATGCGCATGCGAAAAAATAAAATGCTGATGCTCTCTCTGCTGATAGGAATTCTTTTAGCGGTAACCGCAGCCTGCATGATTCCCACATATTCTTCCGCACTTACCCAACGAATGCTTACTGCGTCATTAAAAACACAGCAGGAAGAAGGAAATCACCCCGGAGAATACACCTTTTCTCTTCCGTTTTCTACGATTGTAAAAGAAGATTTTACTGAAAATTATTCCTCTATTGTTTCTTCTGTAGATACGCTTTTTATCAGCAAACTGCCTATGTCCTGTCTGTCATATTCGCAAAAGCTCTCTTCAAAAGAACTGATTTGTGAACGAGAAGATATCCAAAAAGTCAGCCAAACAAAAATGCGTCTTGTATCTTATTCTCCTTTTACCTCTTTTAGTTTGCTTTACGGCGCTATGCCTCAACCTCGGACGGACGGTATCATTGAAGCGGTTATTACAAAAAACGCAGAAATCGCCAACGATATTACTGTAGGAAAAGAATATTTTTGCCATTTGAATCAACAGCAGGAAGGTGTCTATGTATTAGTGACCGGTGTCATTGAACCGGAAACAGAGGGATATACGGATATCTATGATCCTCAAAATTTAAACGGTGTATTTTTATGTTCCTATAAGGATATGAGTATGTTCTTGCTGCCTAATGGATTGATTGAAGAATGCGGATTTCATGCCGTATTTGATTATTCCACGCTTACCATTGACCAAATGCCTATGGTTACCCAGATCAATCGCGAAGGGCAAAAATGGCTTACGTTTAACAGCGCGTCGGCCGATATTCCGAACGCTGATTTGTTCGAATCTTTTACGGAGAAAAAAAATACCGTAGAAACTTTGCTTATCTTATTTGAACTCCCTCTTTTGTGCATGATTGCCATCTATCTTATTTTGATAAGCGGTATGGTAATAGAAAACGATAAAAATGAAATTGCGCTTTTACTTTCACGCGGCGCTACCAAACAAAAAATTCTGGGAGGCTATTTTGTTCAAAGCGGTATTTTAGCGATAAGTTCTCTGATTGCGGCGATTCCGCTTTCGCTTTTTATCGTTTCTTTTTTAGGAAATATCTCCGGCTTTATGGAATTTGAAAGCCGACAGGGTCTGGAAGAAAAATTTTCTTTTATAAGCCTTTTCTATGCCTTAGGGGCGGCTGTTTTCAGTATGACTGCCATGCTGCTTCCCTGTTTTCCCTTGCTGAAAACAAATACCGTCAAGGCCAAACAGCGCAAGCGTACTAAGCCGATTTGGAAAAAATTATATTTAGATGTGCTCTGTTTAGTCATCGCCTTTTATGGATATTTCAGCTATACCCGCAGACAATCTAGTTTTCTGGCTATCGGCGGAGACAGTACGGCAATGCCTATTGACCCTATTGTTTTCTTTATGTTGTTTTTGTTTGCCATAGGAAGCGGTTTGTTGTTTTTACGGTTATATCAGCCTCTTTTAAAATTTATTTTTCGTTTGACCGGTAAAAAACTCTCTCCTGCCGCTTACTCGGGTATGATGCAAGCCGCGAACGGTGAAAACAAGCAGCAGGCGCTTATGCTCTTTTTGATATTGACTTTGATTTTGAGTATTTTTTGCGCGAATTCCGCGCGCAGTATGAATACAAATATTCTTGACCGGATTTGTTATTCCGGCGGCGCTGATATTGTTGCTGATATTGATTGGAATACTTCCACTTTAGAGGATGCCTCTGTTACCGAAAAGGATGAGCTGAGCAAACCTTTTTTATTGAATAATATTGAAGGAGTCTCCGTCGCTTCCAGAATCATTACCGGTTATAAACCAAAAGTGAATGATACGGAAATCAAGCTCATGGGCATTGATACCAAGGAATTTTCTGCTGTTGCATGGACCAGAGGAGATTTGAATGAAACGCACATGAATGCGTATCTTAACCTGTTAGGCAGCGAACCGATGGCCTGTATTATTTCCCAAAGCTTAGCGGAAGCATTATCTCTGCAAAAGGGGGATTCTCTTATATTAACTCCCACTGCTTCCAACAGACAAACCGTTACGCTGCTGGTATATGAAATTATAGAATATTGGCCGACTTTTAACAGTCATACGGATAAACCGCTGCTGATAGCCAATAGAGCTTATCTGGATTATATGCTGCCCAACTTGGATTTTGATGCATGGTTATCTTTAGAGGAAAACGCGGATACAGAAACGGTTTTGACACAACTTCGTTCCGTAGACTATACTTTCAACGATATATTTATACGCAGTGACGCTATTGATAACGCAAACTATGAGCCATCGCGTCAAGCCACCAACGGTATTTTGACATTCAGTTTTTTAGCTGAATGTATCATTGCTTTCTGCGGATTTATTCTGTTCTGGATTCTTCAATTAAAGAAACGGACGCTTCAGTTAGCAACGCTTCATGCCATGGGTATGACTGAGAAGGAAAGTTTGAGTATGCTCGGAATCGAGCAAATGCTTTCCGGCTTTATCTCTATTGCCGTGGCTATTGTTTTAGCCTATTACGCAAGTAAATTATTTGTACCGGTAACAGCCGTAGCATTCAGCGCGCAGATGCAGGTTCCGCCTTTACGGGTAGTATTTGATAATACCGATTATTTAAAAATTTACGGTTTTATTATGCTGCTTTACTGCGTTTTGGCAGCGATAACTCTTCCTTTCGTCCATCGGCTGCAGCCGGCTCAAGCCATTAAGCTCAGTGAGGAATAACGCATGATCCGTACACAAAATATATGCAAAAACTTTAAAAATGGTAATGATATCTTGCAGGTTTTAAAGGATATTACGATAGAATTAGATACGGGACTGAACATTCTTTGCGGCCGTTCCGGTTCGGGAAAGACCACATTGATGAATATTCTGGCGGGATTGGATTTACCTACACAAGGAAAAGTGTGGATTAATCATCAAGATATTACTGAATTGAATTCTTCCGCGCTTGCTAAGCTGCGAAGAAAAACAATTGGTTTTGTGTTTCAGTCCGTAGCATTGCTGGGGCAAATGACCGCATATCAAAATGTGGAATTTGCCTGCCGATTGGCAGAATATCCGGCGGAAAAGGAAGAAATTCTTGCAATGCTTGAGTTTTTGGGATTGCGTCAGAAAGCCGGAAGCCTTCCTTCCGAACTTTCCGGCGGAGAGCAGCAACGGGTAGCTATCGCGCGGGCTTTGATTCATCGGCCTAAAATTTTGTTTGCTGACGAACCCACTGCTCAATTAGATTCTGCTTCGGCAGCGCATATTGCCCAGACTTTCCAAAAGCTTGCCTTACAAAATGAAATTTGTATTCTTATGACCACGCATGATGCTTCTATTTTAGAATATGCCGGTGCCTTATGGAATATTGACAACGGGCAGGTGACACGGGGATGATTCAATGCGAAAATTTAGTAAAAATATATAAGAACGGCGAAACGGAAACCATTGCTCTGCAAGGGTTGGATCTTGAAGTAAAAGACAGAGAAATGATAGCGGTAATGGGCGCCAGCGGCAGCGGAAAAAGTACGCTTTTAAATATAATCGGCTGTCTGGAAAAACCTGACGCCGGAGCTCTTTTTATTGACGAAACCGACGTGCTGCGGTTAACCGCGAATGAGCTTATTGCGTTCAAAATGGAGCGAATCGGTTTTATTTGGCAAAATAATGCTCGGAACCTCATTCCTTATCTTTCGGCAATAGAAAATGTTCTGGCGCCTATGCGTTTACTAAATAAGCCCGATAGAAACCGAGCCAAAGAACTTTTAGATGCCGTAGGGTTAAAAGACAGATTTCAAAGTACACTGTATCAGCTTTCGGGCGGGGAGCAGCAGCGCGTGGCGATTGCCGTGGCTCTTGCGAATAATCCTTCAATTCTATTGGCGGATGAACCTACGGGCAGTGTGGATTCTTCTACTTGTGATACCATTATGGATTTATTTCGTTCTGTTAATAAAAATATGGGAAAAACAATTGTTATTGTTACCCATGATATGCATCTGTCTTCTATGGTGGATCGAGTTGTTTACATCCGTGACGGAAGAACTTCCTCGGAATTGATACGTACAAACAGTGGATCTCATCTTTCTCAAACACACCGTGAGTTCAGTTTAATCGATAAAAACGGACGGGTACAAATTCCGAAAAATATTTTAGAACAGTCGGCAATCAAAGGAAAATTGGTTACTTTTCAGCTTGTCGACGGTAATATTTTGATTTGTTCCGGACAGGAGAAGGATACTTAGTGGTTTCATCTGATTTACCGAACAATTTAATTCAACTTATGTTGATAGACAAAAAATTGGATAAAAATAAAGAAAGTTTTGATTCTTTTTTTCATAATTTTTATGCGAAAATTCCGTTAATAGATCTTTTTATACACTGCTTTATTTA
>CAJKLB010000064.1 GCA_905200615.1 uncultured Selenomonadales bacterium
AAAAATATCTTGTAAATTGCTGTATTGAAAATCAAAAAATGGTGTAGGCAGAGGGGTATTGGTAATTGGTGTGGGAGAATTTTGCGTTGCTTCAGGGGTAGAGGTTGCTTCGGAGCTGATTTCAATTGTGGAAGTAGCCGTGACATCCGCGGTCGGCGAAGAAGACACTTCAGCAGCCGGCTGAGAGCAGCCGCTGAAGAGAAGAAGACATAAGAGAAGCGAAAAAAGTTTTTTCATTTTAGATACTCCTGCTATAGTGTTCGTTAAGAATAGTATAGCATAGAGAACGAAAAAGTCAACGTTTGTTCACAAATATTTTTTATAATACTGTAGAATTTTGTGGGTAAACCTAATTTAAAAACGGATAATTGGCGGTCTGTTCATAAGCGGCTTTGAATTTATCGGCGGCCAGCTGATAGATTTTGTTTTCAAATTCTTCGTATTGTTTGCGAGTTTCCTCATCCCAGTCAGCATAGGTAACGGGAAAAAAACATGATTGTGAGGTAGCATGGTTAGGATAATAATAACAAAGATTATTTTTAAAAAGAGAATTTATAGTAGGCTCATGTTTATTACCCATATTTGCACAATAAAGAATGCTGCGTCCCATTCCTGTAGGTGGAATTTCCGGATCGTATATAAACGAAGGATTTTTTTTCAGTGATGTATTAAGAACAAAATCTTTCCATTCGTTCAGCAATTCTTTATCAGTTAAAACGCAAGGGACGGTGATATATTGTAAATCTACTAATTCTGGCAGCAAATCTTGTCCTAAAAAATTAACTCGAAGGAAAAGCTCGGTAAGTTGATTGCTTTTTATAAATGATACCAGTTCCTGATGCCTGCGCTCACAATCTTGATAAATAAATTCATAAAATTCTTCTTCGGTAGTGAAGTCCTCAGGCCTTTTTTGAACGGCATTGGATGTAGCATAGAAATTATAATTTATAATATTTTCAAAATATTCTATTTTTGAGCCGCTATATGGTGTAGGTGAAGGTGTGGCGGTAGGCACAGAGGTTGCTTCTATGGTAGATGTTGGCGTTGTGTTCGCAGTCGGCGAAGAAGATTCTTCAGCGGCTGGCTGAGAGCAGCCGCTGAAGAGGAATAGACATAGAAGAAAAGAAAATAGTTTTTTCATGTTAATATTTCACCCTATTCTAATTTAACTGTATAGAAGTAGTCCAACGGCGAACAATGTTATTCGGTCGTGTTTGATGGGTTATTTCAGCATAGGAGCGAGCAAGTAAACCCCCAGCATTGCCATTTGCACTGGAATCGTAAATCTCTAAGATAAGTTGATTTCCTCTATAATAATATCCATAAATAACTAAAGAGTGGGCATAAAGGGAGTCGCCATCTTCATCAGTTGCTATAATTTCTGTGTTTGCATAGTAATCGTAAATATTTATTACAATCGGTATATTTTGATTAATTAAGTTTACGACCTCTGATTGGCTTGTAGGAGCAATTCCACTCAACGCACTTGTAGATTCATAACTGATTGAATTATAAGATTCAGATCGTTCTAAATAATAATTGGCCAATTTATTCATTTTAGTAGTATTCTGAGGGGTTCCTGTCGGTAATCCAGCGGCAATAATATTAGATGTCAAAGAACCATTTAGTCTTGAAAAATCATAAATGCCGGGATTGTTTCTCATGTATTGTGAAACTAGCATTTTAGTACAGGCTGCCCAACATTGACCGCTGCTTTCCTGTCCATAACCAACAAACCCATCAATCAGTTGTTTAACAGCTACGGTATACGTCGCGGTTGCGCCGCCGCTGCGCGCTTTGGCGGTAATGGTTACCATACCGGGCGCGTGACCGCTGACTACGCCGGAAGAGTTTACCGTGGCAATGCTCGGATCACTGCTGTACCAATCTACTCTGTCGGGAGCGCCGTCCGGCAGAACAGTAGGCGTAGGTATTTGAAATTGTTCACCTACTGCCATGGGATGCTCTTCATTAGGCAGCGTTACGGAGGTCACCGAATATGGAACCAGACTGACGTTGCGAATAGAATAATCTATGGAGTAGGGTCTGATATCCGGACATTCAATGCGGAAGTGTACTTCTTTTTCATCCGGATTTAAAAGAGCGAATTCTTCTGCGGTTAAGTAGATGTCAAACTGTCGTGTTACCCAATCGTCAGAGGGAGTTACGGTTATGGGAAGCAATTGGCGGTGATATTCAGAAAAATTACTTGTAAAATATAAGGAAAATACATTGGGATCTTGGTCACTGGCGACAGAATCAATGCGCAGGTCAAAGCTGAAAGTGTAGATGCCCGGACCGTAATTGGAGAGAATTTGATCTACATTACAGGCGATAGAACCGTATCTTATAACGCGGGCATAACTTGCAAACAGGGAAGAATTTACCGTAAGACTGGAAGGGGTTTGGCAATCGTCCAGCCATGTGCGCCAGCCGATTAGGCCGTCGGAAAACGTACCGTTGGTAATGCCTTCGTCGCTTAACCGCCAGATACGGACGTTATCAATATAAAGAGATGTGCCGCCGGAAGGAACCCCGTCAACGCAGAACATAAAATTACCGGTGTCCCGAGTAAGGTCAGAGGCAAGTACTTTTACGCTGCCGGTAAAGGTATGCCATTGGGAGGGTTTCATATAAGCGCCGTCACTGATACGCTTAAAGTAGTTAGAGCTGTTACTCTCTTTTTCAATAAAGGAATTGCTGTCGGCAGAAGAATTACCGCGAATCATTAAATAGGCTAAATCGGGAGCAACTTGTGTATAGGTACCGGTAGCCATAACATCCGCGGTAAAGGCATAGGTGCCGGGACCCATGGCTTTCATCAGGGGATACAGATTAAGCTGCGGCGAATACCAAGTATTATAATGATGCGCCAGTTTCAGGGAATAGGAACCGCTGCCGTAAGAGGCTTCTGTTGTTCTTGAAAGATAAGAATTGGAAGTCCCCAGCGCGGTCCAACCTTCTATGGAAGATTCAAAATCGTTTTCATAAAGGACGGATGCCGTCGCGGCTTCCGCCGTGAGCGGCACCAGCAGCGCGGAAATCGTCATGCAAAAAACGGCGGTTGCCAACAATAGTGATAGTTTCTTTTTCATATAAATTTCTCCTTTTTTACAATAAAATAACACATAAAAATTTAATAGTCAATACTTTGTTTAAAAATATTAAAAAAATTTGCCGTTGCTTTGCTGTGCTCTTGCGCTTTTTTTTAGCATGTGTTAGAATTTATTCAAATTTACTTTACGGAGATGAAACGATGAACCGAGAAGAACTATGTTCCCTTTTAAAGGAATATCCGGTGATTGCCGCAGTGAAAGATGAAAAAGGGCTTGATGCGTGTTTATTTACTGAGTGCAGAGTGGTTTTTATTCTTTACGGTAATGTTATGAATATATGCGATATCGTAAAACGCGTAAAAAACGCAGGAAAAACGGCCTTTGTTCATATTGACCTTATTGAGGGGCTTTCTGCAAAAGAGGTTGCGGTAGAATATATTGTCCGCAATACGGGGGCGGATGGGATCATTTCTACCAAACAAGCGTTGATTAAAAGCGCGTCGGCGCATGGCCTTTTAACGGTGCAGCGGTTTTTTATGTTGGATTCTCTTGCTATCGATACGTTAAAAAAGCAGATTAAGGGTGAATGTATGGATGTCATTGAGATACTGCCGGGCTGTATACCGAAGATCATATCAAAAATTGTGCAAATTACCGATTTGCCTGTTATAGCAAGCGGCCTTTTACAGGATAAAGAAGATATAAAAGAGGCGCTCTCCTCAGGGGCGGCGGCAGTTTCGGGAACAAAATTCGGTTTGTGGCAATAAAATACTTGCGATGAAAAGCAATTTATGATAGAATAAACTCGTGTTCTGAATTACAGAGAGATGAGAGTAATGCGAACGCAATTTTCCCTAAAGGGAGTTGTGTTTGTGTTACTCTTTTTTTGTTTGGGAGGTTCTTATGTTTGATGTAGTTATTATCGGCGGAGGAGTTATCGGTGCGGCTACGGCGTTTAAACTTTCAAAGTATAACCTGAAGATCGGTTTGCTGGAAAAGGAAAATGATATTGCTCTCGGCGCGACAAGAGCTAACAGCGCTATTATTCATGCCGGATATGATCCGGAACCGGGAACGTGGATGGCACGGCTGAATGTTTTGGGCTGTGCGCAGGCGCCGGAACTTTGCAAAAAGCTGAGCGTGTCGTATAAGCAGATAGGATCCATGGTACTGGCTTTCTCGTTACAAGAAGCGGAAACAGTAAAGATTTTGTATGAGCGCGGAAGAAAAAACGGCGTTCCCGGACTTGTAATTCTTGACGGGTTAGAAGCAAGAAAGCGTGAACCCTATATAAGTGAAAAGGTAGTATGCGCTTTGTGGGCGCCGTCGGCCGGTATTATTAATCCGTGGGAATATGCGTTAGCCTTTGCCGAAACAGCGGCACGCAACGGCGTCGCGTTTTTCTTTGAAAACAAAGTAGAAACTATTAAAAGAACAGAAAATGTATGGGAAATTTTTACACAGCAACAGAAAGTAACAACAAAATTTATCATTAACGCGGCCGGGGTGCACAGTGATGAAATACACAATATGGTTGCCAAACCGTCGTTTCAAATGATCCCCAGCAAAGGACAATATTATCTCATGGATAAGGCGGAGGGGCACAAAGCGGGATGCGTCTTGTTTCAATGTCCTACCCAACGGGGGAAGGGTGTATTGGTTGCTCCTACGGTACATGGAAATTTGATTGTCGGTCCGGACGCGGAGAGTTGTCCTGATAGGGACAGAGTAAATACCACAGCGGAAGGCCTCGCGTTTGTAAAGGCTACCGCGGCCAAAAGTGTTCCGGATATCAACTATCGAAACACGATAAGAAATTTTGCGGGAATCCGGGCAAATTCCGATAGGGAAGATTTTATCATCCGTGCAGCCGCACCCGGATTTGTTGATCTGGCGGGGATAAAATCCCCCGGACTTTCGGCAGCACCGGCAATTGCCGATGAAGCGATAAAGCTGCTGTGGCAGGAAGGACTTTTGCTTGAAGAGAAAAGTAATTATATATCCGAGAGAAAGCGTATTGTGTTTCGTGAACTCAGTGATTGTGAAAAACAAAGAATCATTCAAGAAAATCCGCTTTACGGAAGAATTATATGCAGGTGCGAAACCATAACGGAAGGAGAAATTGTGCAGGCACTTCATTCTCCTTTGCCCGCACATACGGTTGACGGTGTAAAACGTCGGTGCAATGCCGGTATGGGAAGATGTCAGGGGGGCTTTTGCGGGCCGAAGGTACTGGAAATTATAAGCCGTGAGCAAAAGATCAGTCCTCTTGCGGTACTGAAAGACAAAAACGGAAGTAATATTCTTGCAAAGGAAACAAAGGAGGGAACAGAAAATGTATGATCTGATTGTAATCGGAGGCGGTCCTGCCGGATTAAGCGCGGCTTATGCGGCGTATCAAAAGGGTATAAAAAAGATATTGATTATTGAACGGGACAAAGAACTTGGCGGAATTTTGAATCAGTGTGTGCATAACGGGTTCGGACTGCATTATTTTAAAGAAGAGCTTACCGGACCAGAATATGCGGGACGCTTTATTGAAATGCTTGCCGGTACAGCGGTTGAAGTAAAACTGGACACGATGGTGCTTGAGGTTTCAGACGGAAAACGAGTCAGTGCGGTAAACAGCAAAGAGGGATTTATGCAGCTTGAGGCTCGTGCGGTAATATTGGCAATGGGCTGCCGCGAACGTACGCGCGGCGCAATCGCTATCCCCGGGGACCGTCCCGCGGGGGTATATACGGCGGGAACCGCGCAGCGCTATTTGAATATTGACGGATATATGGTAGGAAAACGCGTAGTTATACTGGGCAGCGGTGATATCGGGTTAATCATGGCACGAAGAATGACGCTTGAAGGGGCGACGGTGCTTGCCTGTGTAGAAGTCATGCCTTATTCCGGAGGCTTGACCCGTAATATCGTGCAGTGTCTTCATGATTTTGATATTCCTTTATATCTTTCGCATACAATAGTAGATATACAAGGAAAAAACAGGGTAGAAAAGGTTGTTGTGGCTAAGGTCGATGAAAACCGAAAACCGATAAAAGGAACGGAAATAGAATTTGAATGCGATACAGTGCTTCTTTCGGTAGGGTTGATTCCTGAAAACGAACTCACCAAAGGTGCGGGAATAGAAATGGATTTGCGGACCGGTGGGGCGGTAGTGTTTGAAAATATGGAAACTTCTGTTTCGGGAATATTTGCCTGCGGGAATGTTGTGCATGTGCATGATCTTGTGGATTATGTAACCGCAGAAAGCATCCGCGCGGGAGAAGCCGCGGCGGATTATATAATAAACGGGAAAAAGAGCGGAGCGGAAATCAAGATTACAAACGGAGAAGGCGTAAGTTATACCGTGCCGCAGAAAATCAGAATGGATTCTCAGCAGAGAGTTGAAATCTTTTTCAGGGTAACTCGTGTGATGGGAGAAAGCGTGATTCATGTGATCAGTAAAGATCAAAAAATCCTTTCTTTTAAGCGTGAGCATATGGCACCGGGAGAAATGGAACATATTGTTATTCCGCGGAGTATCTTATCCGCAGTGCAGGAAGAGATTATTATCCAAACGGAAGAGGGGAAAACAGAATGAAAGAATTAATTTGCATTGTATGCCCTAAAGGCTGTCATTTAAAGATTGATGATGAAAACGGTTTTTCGGTGACCGGGAACCGTTGTCCCCGCGGAGCCGAATATGGTAAAAATGAGCTTGTTCGGCCGATGAGAATGGTGACCAGTACCGTGAAGATTCAAGGCGCTTTGCATAGAAGATGTCCCGTAAAAACCAGCGTATCTGTTCCTAAAGAAAAAATGAAAGAGATTATGAGGGAGCTTGCGCATATTGAGCTTACGGCTCCGGTAACTTGTGGACAGATTGTTTTAAAGAATATTGCCGGAACGGATGCGGATATTGTTTGTACTAAAAGTATGAGTTGAATGTTTTTATCGCATTTGCGTATGTTAATAAAACGGAAAATAGGGCATATGAAAAAACGAAAATATTAAAAAATTGCACAGGAACGCACTATGATATATTTTAAACGGCAAAGATAGTTCTTTGCTGTTTTTTTATGGTTTATTCCTTTTATAAAAAGTTCTATGAAAAAGATGGATCGTTCTTGACGAAAAAATAACCGGAATCTGTGATTGATAATCATATAGGGTAATTTTTTACTTTAGCTTTACAAGGAATTTTCCGGAAGCACAGAAATGATTTAAAATTGAAAAACAGATATGTTTTTTATTAATAACAGATTTTATAGGGTGACAAAAATAAGAGAAAAAGCATAGCCTATTATTGGGGAATGATATGTTCCCGGTGCGCTTTTATGTAAGAATAGAAAGTGTACATGTAAAAAAGTAAGGAGGATAATATGAACAGATTTCAAAATCCATGTAATAACGGAAGCACAATATCTGATCTGGGAATGAACTGCAGATGTCAGAATCAAACTCAAGGGATTCCTTCCTGCAAACCTTCATGCCCTCCGCCGTGTCCTACACCATGCCCGCCGATTATCTGTCCCTCTGGTCCAACCGGCCCAACAGGTCCGACCGGTCCAACCGGCCCTACCGGTCCGACAGGGGCAACCGGTCCGGCTGGAAATACAACGATAACGGTAGGAAATACAACAACAGGCCAGCCGGGAACGGTGGCTTCAGTTATCAATAGGGGTACTCCCAGTGCCGCTATATTAGATTTCACGATTCCTGCCGGCCCCACAGGCCCAACAGGACCTACTGGTCCTATAGGTGCCACGGGAGCCGCTGGCCCGACGGGCGCTA
>CAJKLB010000065.1 GCA_905200615.1 uncultured Selenomonadales bacterium
TTGTCTATTCCGCAGAGCTTACGCCGGGGACTTCCCTTGAAGATATTTACACCCGCTTTAATATCGACCACCCGAAAGATTTTAAGGGACATAGCCTTTCCGTTTCTGACGTGGTGGTGCTTCATCAGAACGGGCAGGACACCGCCCACTATGTAGACAACTTCGGTTATAAGGAAGTGCCGGAGTTTTTGCAACAGGAAAACTATCTGAAAGCTGCCGAGCAGACCACCGAGCAAAATTACAATATGATTGACGGGCAGATAAACAACACCCCGACCGCTGCGGAACTGGAGGAAAAGGCGAAAGCCGGGGAACAGATTTCCCTTGCAGAATACGCCGAAGCATTGAAAACCGATAAGGGACGCGGCAAGCCTGCCAAACAGGAAAAGCCCTCTATCCGGGCGCAGCTTAAAGCAGCGAAAGAACAGACGACGAAGAAACAGGCAAGACAGAAAACACAGGATTTGGAAAGGAGCTGACCTATGAAGTTACAAAAATTTGAAAATGTGGACGTTATCGCTTCCCTTGAAGCCATAATGAAACAGAACACCGCTTTTTATCAGAGCGATTTTGACATAGACAAACAGATTTTACAGAAAGCGGCGGTAAGCCCTGTCCCGGAGGACAAACGGCTTTTGTGGTTTTCCCGCCCGTCCGGGACGTGCTGCTTCCGGGAACGGGACGTTTTTCTAAAGGATACAAGGCAGCATAATACATGGCGGTTTTACGGGGAACAGACCCGCGATACTATCCTTGCCTATGCGGTGGAACTGACAGGCACAGAGCAGGGAAAAATCAAGGGCAATCTTTATGAATTGGATTATTTGCAGCATTTCCGGGAAGTAATCGAAAAATCAATCCCTGCCGACAACTACACGCTGATTTATGAGCATGGGGAGCTGACAAAGCCTGCCGGACAATATTTTGACGGGGACACTGACCCGCAACTTGGAAAGTTTATACGTTTTGAAGCACAGCCAAACGACCCGGAAGCCTTAAAAAGCCTTTTGAGGGAACAGCAGAAAAAACGAACACCGCATACGCAGAGGGATTTTCAGTTACATATCGCCGCCCTGCATGACAGACGGATTGAAGCAGAAGCCCGCCGGATTGTGGAAAATGTAAAAGGGCTTGGAGAACCGGATAGCCCCGAAAAAACCCATTGTGCGGTAGAGCTTTCTCCCTACTTTGTTCCACTGGCAACGGATAAGGATATGGAACGGCTGCTTTCCATGCTCCCTTACAAAAGCCTTTCCTTATCTACGTTGGAGGGCAGGCATGGAGTTTATGCGTTGATAGATAAAAGCGAGAGGAATAAAGAGATGAAACAGTCCCCTCCCTCTGTCCGGGCGCAGTTACAAACAAAAAAATCCCAAAAAGTCCCGAAAAAGACAGCAAAAACAAAGCATCACGAATTGGAGGTATGAGCATGATTAGACTGACCGTTGAAGAAATGAACCTGTTGAGTATTTACCATGAGGGAAGCAAAGCACAGCTTATGGAAAATATGACGGCTGCGCTGCCGTTCATGGACGAGGATATGCGCCCCTTTGCAGAACGCACCTTACAGAAAATTTCCCCACTAACAGAAAACGAGTATGCGGAGCTTGCCATTTTCGCCGCTGATGAAGTATGACCGGGAGTAAGCGGCTCACGCCGCCACAGAGCCGGAAAGTCAACAGCCTTGTAAAAAAGGAGTGCTGCAACTGCGAGCGCGGACGCTGTATCTTACTGGACGACGGGGAGGAATGTGTATGCCCGCAGCTTATTTCCTATTCGCTTCTATGCAAGTGGTTTCAGATTGCCGTACTTCCTCTTGATAAGCTGCTGCATGCAGAGCTTTTCAAAACCGAGGACAAAAAGCGTTGTACCGAGTGCGGCACGTTCTTTGTATCAAAGTCTAACAGCGTCAAATACTGCCCGGACTGCCGGAAGCGTATTACCCGCAGACAGGCAGCGGAGCGCATGAGAAAACGGCGCGCCTTTGTTACGCAGTAGGGGCAAAAAAACCTTGATTTACGGGGCATAACAGACACGAAACTTGCATAAGCGATACGGAATACCTTTTCTCTTAAAATCGGGGTTCTACTGCGTAACAGATACTAAATACAAAACAGGGCGCGGACAGCCTATTGTTGGCTGTCTGCACCCTGTTCTTTTATTCGTTGTTCAACACTATCATCAATTTTAGAAATATCAATAAAACGTATCATTGATTTGTTTAATTTGTCTACGCTGTTTTTAAATTCGTCTAATTCGGAAATATAATCTAATATTCCTCTATATTCTTCAAAGTCAATAGATATTTTTTCTTTGTACTTCCGTTTGTATTTTCCTGTTTTGGAATAACAGTAGTTGATTTCCACCTCTTTTACTTCAAATTTCTTCAAAATATCAAAAACATTTACATCAAAAGATATTACCCACTGGCGATTTGGAAAAACAGCTATATTAGTTTTGCTTTTCTTATTAAGTCGTTCTTGTACTTCGGGAGAAAGTTGTTGTGTGAAATTTTTGCTAAATTCTAAACTTTTTATTTCTAAAGGACAAGAGCCAGTGTTTCTTAATACAATACACGCTAAAGTTGAGCGAACTAATTCAAAAGAAATTTGAAGATAGGGGCGATTTTTTCATGCCGTTCTACTAATAGAAAAGCAATCGTAATCCATGCAGCTACCAGAGCAAAAAATGCAATAATTGTATCCTCACTTGGAGCTGAGTTAAGCTTTTCCACTGCTTCAACCAACCGTTGTAATAATTCTTCTGTTTCCAACAATATTTCATTTTCCATAAAAGCACCTCACGATTACTTAATCTATTGCAAATAATTATAGCAAATTAAGAATAAGCAAACAATTATAACTTTATTCCCGTTCCTTTCCTTTCTCCCGTTCCGGCTCTTTCCCCTGCCGCAAAATGCTGTCTATGTTCTGTTTGATAACGTCGTATTCCTTGACCTGTTTTTTCAGATTTCCATAATCAGCGTAAAGGGCTTCTTTCTGCGCTTGGAGTTTCCCGTATTCTTCCTGCATGGCGGCAAGATTGGGGAGCTTGGTAACGCCCGCCGCTTTCAATGCCTTTGCCGCCGCTTCATGGAGTATCAGACTGCTTTCCTGCTTTGCCCGGTATGCGTCCTTATCCTTTGCCCTGCGGTATGCTTCATAAACAGGTTTTGTCTTTTGGTAGGTGGTAACGTGCTTCATCAGCACCGCCATATCTGTAAGACGCTTTTCCACGCTCTTTAATGCGTCTGCTGTCTTTACATTTTCCGCATTTATTTCCTCAATCCGGCTGATTAAATCTGCGTACTGCTCAATCTTATGTTCTGTCAAGAAATTCATAGTCTTTGCAGCCAGTTTCAGATTATGGATTTTCGCCCACTGTTCATAGCCCCGGCTCTCTTGTGCCTTGATACTGTTTCCAATGTCAATAAGCAACGATACGCCGCGCTGCTCTTTGGGAGCTTTCGCCGCCTTTGTGCGCTTGCCTGCAATCCGTTCTTTGATTGCTTCCGCTGTATAGTCTGCACCGAGAGTTTTTAAGCGGGTAAACCGTTCCTGTCCGGGAGCGCGACAGGAGATATATTTTCCCGGCTTTATTTCATAGCCTGCCGCCTGTAACCGCTGCAACAATTCTTCAAAACTTGCCACTTGGGGGATAAGTGTATCAACGGCAATTTTCAGCTTGCCTTTCCAACTTGTACCGACCTTTTCCGCTTGATATTCTGCATAGCTTTTTCCCTTGCTGCCTTTGCCCGGAACGACAACAGACAGCCCGTTTTCCCGACACAGCTTATCGCTCATGTTCCGTATGCCGTAGTAGCTGCGCTTATTGGAATTGTATTTATGGTAGTCAACAAAATTGACCGCACAAAAAATGATATGGTTATGGATATGCCCTTTGTCTATGTGGGTAGTTAAGACGTATTCATGCTGTCCCTTTGTTACCGCGTCGGCAAGCTGCTTTCCGATAGCGTGGGCTTTCTCATAGTCTACTTCTCCCGGCTCAAAGGACTGTATCAAATGGTGGGCGAGATTGTTCCCTTTCTCTATGGCTTGTGCAAGCGTAAATCCGAACTCAATGTCTGCCGTTTCATAGCTGCACCCAAAGGAGGACACAAGCATTTTCCCGTCTGTTTTATCCGGGTTTTGGATATAGTCAAGGGCTTTGCTCAACGTGCTTTTAATAGGCTTAATCTTTGTAACCGCCATATCTCCGCAAGCACCCCCTTTATTTCCTCTATGTCCTCTTGGTAGACGCTGCCTGTTGCATTGACACGCTTTGCAATCTGATTGATGTTGACCCCGATTTTCTGTATCTCCGCTGTCATGGCTTTTATATCGCTATGGTCTGTCTGAATGATATAGCCGTCAATGGCAATCTTGCGAAGATACGCCGCCATGTTTTTGGTAGGAACGAGCTTCATTTTCTGCTCAATCAACGCCCGTTCTTCCTCTGTTACATAGAATTTGATTTGTATTTTTCTTTTGCGTCCGTTCATGCAATCGCTCCTTTCCATTCCGAGGGTTTGGGACACTTCCCAACAAGCAATTTTCAACCGACACACCGCAGGACGGGAGGGCGAAAATACGGAAAAGGGTACTCTTTTCCTATGCTTGCTAAGAAAGTTTTTTCCTCACTTACCACTACAACGAAACTTCCAGTATGCCAAAAAAGTGCAAAAGAAAAACGCCGCAATCCTGCGACGCTTCAATCACTTTATGCAGACAAAAACGAGGGAACTTTATTCCCCCGTCCTGTCGTTGTTGGCTTCCTCTATGCCTTTTGCAGTAGCAGACATGATTTTTAAGTCCGTTTCGCTCATAGTGTCAAGCATGGTATCGAGCTGACGGCGGCGTGTGGACTTCTCCTGTTCCCGTTCCGGGAAAAAGAACTGGTCTACTGATACGTCAAGCAGGGTTACAAGCTCATACAAAATCTGTAAACTTGGGTGCTGCCCGCTGTTCTCAATGGACGCGATATATCGGGGCGCAATATTCAGCGTGTCGGCTAACTGATTGCGTGATATTCCCTTTGCTTTTCTTGCCGCTTTAATGGCTTGTCCGAAAGCCTTAAAATCAAATTTCTCTTTACTCTGCTTCATAATCATTTCACCCAGTTACATTTTACCGTTCACCTTTCTTTCGAGATATGAGTACACATATCATAGTAGTGATAGTAATAGAGCATAAAACATGCAGAGTAAGGTTGCTATCACTCATACTGCCATATATAATATCTAATGACATCGAAAATTAAAGAAATTGATTAGAAATAGATTTTTGTTTGATAATCTTAAATCAGATATTTACAAGGGAGGTATATTTATGGCGCAGAGTATTTTAATTGTAGACGATGAAAAAGAAATTGTATCAATGCTGTATTGCTATTTCAGCAAACTTGGATATACGGTATATACTGCAACAGCAGGAAATGCTGCATTAAAAGAAGTAGAAAAAAAACCTGACATTATTTTGTTAGACGTTAATATGCCAGATATTGATGGATTTACTGTTTGTGAAAGAATACGGGATTATGTTTCATGCCCTATAATTTTTTTAACAGCACGCATTGAAGATAGTGATAAAATAAAAGGATTTTCTATTGGCGCAGACGACTATGTAATAAAACCATTTTCTGTTGATGAATTAGAAGCTCGCATTGCAGCACATCTTCGCAGAGAAAAAAGACACAATACATCTTCAAAGGTGCAATTTGATGAAGATATGGTTATAGATTATTCCTCACGTATTGTGTTTTATCATAATAAGGATATGGCTTTTACCAAAAAAGAATTTGATATAATATCTTTCCTTTCGCAAAACAAAGGAATTGTTTTTGACCGGGAAACTATTTATGAAAAAGTTTGGGGATTAGACGGCATTGGTGATAATACAGTTGTTACAGAACATATCAGACGTATTAGGGCAAAATTTTTATCTTTAGGCGATAGACCTTACATTGAAACTGTTTGGGGGTGCGGATATAGATGGAAAAATTAAAGAGAAGCAGATTGTTCAATCGGTTAAATAGCATGAGTATTAGAATGACCTTTGTTCTTTATGCTTTGTTTTCGTTGTTGATTGGAATAATTATTTGTATACTTTTAATTTCAATGGTTGACAGATACAGAATAAATTTGAACTATAAGTATGAAAATATGTCAACGAGGTATGATATACCGGAAAATGGTTCATTTACCGCCGCTTATAGTAATGACCAAACAAAATACACAATATTTGATACGAAAGGAAACGAGATATGCAAGTTCAATGTTGATTATCAAAAAGAACGCCCAGTACACGAATATGTCTATCCGAACCATGTTTCATATATCGAAGTTTTACCTAATTTTACAAGCCGGGATAGGCTTATTGACAGTGCTTTAGGTTCATTAAATATTGCAATTATTCCTATCGTATTATCTATTAGTATGATATGTTGTGTAACATTTTTTTATAAAAAAAAATTATCAAAACCCATTAAGCTATTAACTAATGCGTATCATAAAATTGAAGCAAATGACTTAGATTTTACATTATCATATCCATTAAATGATGAAATGGGGAAACTCTGTCACGCCTTTGAAAAAATGAAAGATTGTTTGTCGAAAAATAATGAAACTATGTTTAGACAATTTGCTGAACAGCGCCGTTTGAATGCTGCTTTTTCACATGACTTACGCACTCCTTTGACTTTACTAAAGGGTCATGCTACTATGTTGCTTTCCTTTATTCCCAAAGGCTTAGTATCACAAGAAGAAATATTAGACGAAATATCAGTAATGTCAAAAAATATTTCACGTCTTGAAAAATATGTAAATGCTATGACGAACTTATACAGGTTAGAGGATATTGATATTCCACGACAACAGATTACATTTCATTCACTTATTGATAATTTTAATAACACAGCAGAAGCACTTTGTTATGACAAACATTTTTCAATTACTGCAAGCGGTGATAATATAACCTTGTTTATCAATTTAGATACAGTCATGCAGATTTATGAAAATTTACTCTCTAATAGTATTAGATATGCAAAAAGTGATATTGCTATTAGCGTAGTAATAGAGAATAATAATTTGGTTATATCTGTTTCAGACGATGGTTGCGGGTTTAAAAATATTGATATTGAAAAGGCGACATTACCATTTTATAAATCATCGAAAGATATAGCTACTGAACATTTGGGGTTAGGGCTGAATATTAGTAAGATTTTAAGTGAAAGACATGGCGGAAATATCCAAATTGCTAATAATAAAGCAGGGGGAGCATGTGTTACAGTGAAAATAAATTGCAATGAAAGTTGATTGAAAATAGACATTTTATTGCTATTATAAATTTAAAAGAAAGGAGATAATGACAAATGAAAAAAATAATATGTATGTTTCTAACCTTATTGTTATTGGTGTGTATTGTTGGGTGTAGTCAAGCAAAGGACAGTGATAATCATGTAGTACAAGATTATTCCGAAGAATATATCTAAAGGGGCAATATATGGCTTTGTTGGTCCAAACGGCGCAGGAAAAA
>CAJKLB010000066.1 GCA_905200615.1 uncultured Selenomonadales bacterium
TTTGCGTTGGCGACGGAAAAATACAACCAAGCCTATCGGGAAACCGCGAATTACCCGTATTTGGGAAACTGAAAAAATTAGCTTTTTGAGCATTTTGATATTTTTTATGTTATCATAGAAGTGTTGCAAAAATAGGGAACGTTACCGTTGATTTTTAAAGCATGAACCGGCGGGAGGATTTTAATAAAGAGGCGAATAGGATGTCTGCTTTTGTTGGTTTACCAGTTGCTTTACAGCAGATTTTCCTTTTCGCTTCTCTGTTTGTAACGCGGCGATTGTAATCTTACAAAAAAGTATTTACATTTCTGTATAAAGAGCTTGCGTTTTTTTCGTAAAATGATATAATAGCAATAAGTTATCTGTAAACTTGCATCGGATTCTGCGCAATGCGCTGTTGTGAACCATGTCAGGGCCGGAAGGCAGCAGCATTAAGCAAATTTGCCCATGTGCCGCAGCCCGTCTGATGCAAGTTTACAGATAATTTTTTTATTCTAAATCACTATATATAGTATGAAAAATTTTTTCTTTAATATATATGGTATATTTCTATTGACATTTCATCTTTGCTATGATATACTGAAAACGTTCTATGAAATTTATCGAATAAAAGGCAGGAAAAAACCATGATCCATGTTATTATCAAAAGGAACGGTGCCAAAGTTCCCTTCAACAGTCAGAAAATAAGCGACGCCATGGCAAAAGCCAACGCGGCAGTATGTGAGGAAGTGATTTCTCCGGCGGAAATTCAGCAGCTGACGGATAAAGTCGTTTCTCAGGTAGAGAATACCGAACCTACGGTAGAGCAAATACAGGACTTGGTAGAAGAGGCCTTAATTGCTGCCGGGTATGCCAAAACCGCAAAAGCTTTCATTTTATATCGCGCAGAACATACCAAAATCCGGCAAACAGAATTCGATCTGATGAAGATATATGACGAACTTACCTTCTCCGATGCGAAGGACGTGGATATAAAACGTGAAAATGCTAATATTGATGCCGATTCTTCTATGGGAACAATGCTGAAATACGGATCGGAAGGCGCTAAATACTTTGTTGATAACTATATTCTTCCCAAAGATATTGCTGCCGCCCACATCAACGGTGATATTCATATTCATGATAAAGATTTTTATATGCTGACAGAAACCTGCTGCCAAATTGACTTGACGAAGTTGTTTAAAGATGGTTTTTCTACCGGGCACGGATATCTGCGTGAACCCAATAGTATTTTAAGCTACGCCTCTTTAGCTTGTATTGCCATACAGGCGAACCAGAATGAAATGCACGGCGGACAAAGCATACCGAATTTTGACAATGCCATGGCCAAAGGTGTGGCGAAATCCTTTATCAAAAACTATTTTAATGCGATGGAGGAATATGTTCAAATCGCTTTTGCGCTTTCCGCTGAAGACGCGGAAGTGCTGATCAAAAAAATGAAAGCGGAAATCAATGTTTTACCCTCTCTTTCGGATAAAGATTCTTTTTCCAATGCCCTGAAAGATTGGACCGCAAAAAACAATTTGACCTTTGACTTTGCTAAAGCGGATGATTTTGCGTTTCAAAATGCCTCTGTTCGTACGGACAAAGATACGTATCAAGCAATGGAAGCATTTATTCATAATCTGAACACAATGAACTCCCGTGCCGGCGCGCAGGTTCCTTTTAGTTCTATCAACTACGGTACCGATACTTCTCCTGAGGCACGTATGGTAATGAGAAATCTTTTGCTTGCTACCGATGCCGGCTTAGGAAACGGAGAAACTCCTATTTTTCCGGTACAAATTTTCAAAGTAAAAGAAGGCATTAACTTTAATCCGGGAGAACCCAATTACGATTTGTTCCAATTGGCAATCAAAACAAGCGCAAAACGGCTGTTTCCCAATTTCAGCTTTATGGATGCTCCGTTTAACTTAAAGT
Organism: uncultured Selenomonadales bacterium; assembly: GCA_905200615.1. Taxonomy (GTDB): domain Bacteria; phylum Bacillota; class Clostridia; order Christensenellales; family QALW01; genus UMGS1322. The sequence goes on from CAJKLB010000066.1 coordinate 1,918, forward strand.
ACTATAAGGAGGGTGACTATAATACCGAAGTTGCTTACATGGGATGCCGTACCCGCGTAATCGGTAATGTTCACGATCCCTCTCGGGAAGTCACCTGCGGAAGGGGAAATCTGAGCTTTACCTCTATCAATCTGCCTCGTATCGCGCTTTTGTCCAACGGGAATTTAGATACTTTTTTCTCACTGTTAGATGATCGTATTGATCTTGTTTGCCGTCAGTTGCTGCATCGGTTTAAAATTCAATGTGCACGGAAAGTAATGAATTATCCTTTTCTGATGGGTCAAGGTGTATGGCTGGATTCGGATTCTCTGGGACCCGATGATGATATCTCTGAAATTTTAAAGCACGGTACCTTAAGCGTAGGCTTTATCGGCTTAGCGGAAACCTTAAAAGCTTTAACGGGATTTCATCACGGTGAAAAAGAGGAAAGCCAGGAACTGGGATTAAAAATTATCGGACATATGCGGAATATGCTGGATATGCGTTCTAAAGAGACAGGGCTTAATTTTACGCTTCTGGCTACGCCCGCCGAAGGATTGAGCGGACGGTTTATTGAAATTGATAAAAAGAAATTCGGTATTATTCCGGGTATTACCGACCGTGAATACTATACAAACTCTTTTCATATTCCGGTATACTATAATATTCCGGCCTTTAAGAAGATTCAGCTTGAAGCACCGTATCATGCGCTTACCAACGCGGGCCATATCAGTTATGTAGAGCTTGATGGCGATACCTGCAAAAATTTGGAGGCTTTTGAAGCCATCATTCGTTATATGAAAGAGTGCGGTATCGGCTACGGCTCTGTAAACCATCCGGTAGATAGAGATCCCATATGCGGTTATACCGGCGTAATCAACGACGTTTGTCCCCGCTGCGGCCGTCGTGAGGGCGAAGCAGTGAGCGTTGAGAAATTAAAAGAATTAAGAAAAAAATATCCGTCTATGCCCCATATATGCGGATGTGAATAATAAGGAGGAAAAGAAAATGACAGTAAAAGATCAAAAAGTAGGACAGGGTATTAAGTTTGAAAGGATTCGTCGTATTACCGGATATCTGGTTGGTACTACCGATCGTTTTAATAATGCAAAGCGCGCGGAAGAAAGAGATCGTGTAAAACATGGCCTTACCAATTAATCTGTGCGGCGAAGTACCTGAATCGATTGTGGATGGACCGGGGCTGCGATATACAATCTTTGTACAAGGCTGTCCTCATCATTGCCCCGGCTGCCATAATCCGCAGTCACATCCGTTTGAGGGCGGATATCAAAAGACAACGGAAGAGCTCCTTGCGGCCATAAAAGAAAATCCTCTGCTTACAGGAGTTACTTTTTCCGGCGGGGAACCGTTCTGCCAAGCAGAAGCCCTTTATGAACTTGCGCAAGCGATTAAAAAGCTGGGACTTAATATATATATCTATTCTGGGTATACTATAGAACAGCTTTTAGAAAAAGAAAAGCAGGAGCCGTTTATCGGAAAGCTTTTGCGTATTGGCGATACCTTGATAGACGGTCCGTATATAGAACGCCAGCGCAGCCTTGAATTGCTTTTTCGCGGAAGCGAGAATCAACGGATTATTGATCTGCATACTTGGCCGGCGTTGAAAGAATAAGCGGTAAGCTTATTCTTTCCGTTTTATGGAAAACATATTGAAAATGCGGGAAATTTTTATATGAAGAATTTTCGGATAACCGACCAAAATAAAAAAAAGATTGGTATTGCCATTACCGTCGCAATTATTTTATTTTTAGTGCTCGTGTGTGTTGTAGTGGGAATACCTCTTTTAAAGTTCGCGAAAGACCCGGAGCGCTTCCGCGCTTGGGTGGATTCCTTAGGGTTTTTCGGTTACCTTGCCTTTATCGGAATTTTGGTATTTCAAATTATCTTCGCTTTTATTCCCGGCGAGCCCTTTGAGCTTTTGGCCGGTTACGCCTTTGGCCCGATAGAGGGAATTTTATTATGTATGCTGGGAATTTTATTAGGCGGATTGATCGTATTTTCTCTTACAAAAAAATTGGGTGTAAAATTAGTAGAATTGTTTTTTTCTATGGAAAAGATCCGTTCCTTGAAATTTCTGCATAACAAGCAGCGTATGTACACAATAACCTTTCTTGTGTTTTTTATCCCCGGTACCCCCAAAGATCTGCTTTCTTATGTAGCCGGGCTGACGCCTATTAAGCTGGGACCCTGGCTGCTGTTAAGTACTATAGCTCGACTGCCTTCCGTACTTACTTCTATCATCAGCGGCGATGCCGTAGGAACGCAGAATTATGTTTTTGCGTTGGTTGTATTCGGTATTACCGGTGTGTTGAGTCTTACCGGACTTTTTATCTATAACAAAATTTGTAAAAGACACAGTAAATAAACACTGCATTTGATAGAAAAAGTCCCTGTCTCTTGTAAACAGGGACTTTTTTTATTTAAAATGCGCGCTTTTGAGTGCTCTAAACAGCTTTTGCTTGATACGCTGCATCGCGTTATCTACGCTTTTTTTGGGAATGGAAAGAGTTTCTGCAATTTCTTCATAAGATTGATTCTGTAAATATTCTAACAAAACTTTTCTTTCTAAAAGAGAAAGCGTTGCGTCAATTTTATTCCAAACATTTTTTTCGTTTTCTTCAGCAATAAATATTTCTTCAGGATCAACACTGGATACCTCGATTACTTCACCGAGGGTACGCCCCTCTTTATCATCTTTTACCGGATTATTTAATGAAATATATGTGTTCAGCGGTATATTTTTCTTTGTGTTGGCAGATTTTAACGCGGAAATCAGTCTTCGCCGAATACAAATAGACGCAAAGGCTAAAAAACTAACGTTTTTTTTCGCATCAAAATCTCTTATGGCTTGAAACAAGCCGATCATTCCCTCTTGAACGAGATCTTCGTAGGAGTCGCCTGCGATATAAAAGCTATGGCTTTTGGCGCATACCAAATTTTTATATTTTTCCAGCAAAAATTCCATTGCTTTTTGATCACCTTGCTGTGCAAGAATAGCCAATTTTTCATCACAAATACTGTTTATCATGATTTCTCCATACGCTGACGCAAACAGTCATAAATCAAAATTCCCGCTGCCACCGACGCATTTAAGGATTCAATATTCCCGTTTTGTGGTAAAGAAACAAGGCAATCACAGTTTCTTTTTACCAAGGGAGAAAGACCCTCTCCCTCCGCACCTACAACCAACGCCGCAGGGCCGGTCATATCTACACGGGAATACAGTTTTCCCTCCATCGAGGCGCCGTATACCCAAATTCCTTGCTTTTTAAGCTTTTCTATCGTTTGCGAAATGTTTGTTACACGAGCTATCCGCATATATTCAATCGCTCCCGCCGAGCATTTTGCCACCACAGGCGTCAGCCCCACGGCTCTCCGCTGGGGAACGATGACCCCGTGAACACCGGCACACTCCGCGCTTCTGATAATAGCACCGAGATTCTGCGGATCACAAATACCGTCCAGAATAACGATCAGCGGCGGTTCGCCCTTCTCTTTTGCATATAAAAGAATATCTTCCACCGAGCAATATTCCTTTACCGCTACATAAGCAATTAAGCCTTGATGTGCCCCTGTAACCGAAAGTTTATCCAACCGAACGCGTTCCACTTCCTGTATCACGGCGCCGTTGACACGCGCGTCATAAACGATTTCTTTTACCGGCCCCTGTAGTTCTCCTTTAGCCACTAATAATTTTTCAATTGCGCGTCCTGCTTTTATGGCCTCTCGTATGGGATTCCGTCCCTCTAAAATATTTTCCGGCTCTTGTTCATTCCGTGGAACCGGCTCTGTTTTCCCGTTGAAATTTGTATGCGCCGCGTTCTTTTGCCGTGTACCGGAAAATTTATCCTTTCGGGAGTTGGCATATTTAAAATTTTTTTTGCTTTCAATTTGTTTCATAAGTTTCCTCCAATATTTTTTGCATTAACAGATCCATCCGCTGTTCTTCTTTTAATAAAAACAAATACCCGAATACGGCTTCCAATGCCGTAGCAGTCCGATAATCCGCGATATTCGCGTTTTTGGGAATGGTTCCCGGATGGGTGTTTCTGCCTCGTTTTGCAATATAAAGTTCCTCTTGCGTCAACAATGGCTCTACCTTGTAATAGGCCTCTTTTTGCCCGGCGGCACATACCATCCTTGCCGCGGCACTGTGAAGAGAGTGGGCGTTAAGATCATGCTTTGCTGCCAGATAGGCTCTTATGTAAAGACTATATACTGCGTCTCCTACCGAAGCCAGCACCAAAGGATTCAACTGGCGCACCGCATTTTGATCTCCTTGAAATTTTTGCTCTATCGCGTTAAAAATAAAACCGTCTATTTGCTATCATTCCTTTTATTTTATGCCATTTTATTATAGCAAAAAAAAACGCTTATGTACAGCAGCAAAAAAATATATTCAAAGAGTGATATGGTTATATAAGGGTGTGTGACAAAAAACAAGAAAATAGGAGAAATCGATAAGCTTACCCCAAAATTCAAGGGAAAGGATCCAATCATTTGCTATAAAAAAGAATAGCAGGCGCTTTCAGGCGCGGTAATTGTATTTTTATACGGCGCGATAAACACGGCAATCAAGCGTAAAAATTGACTGTAAAGAAATGTGAGAGAATAACATCAGCGAAAAGTAAAGGCAGCATAAGTCGGTAGCCTGAATTGTTTAGGTTAGGAGCTATTTGTTTCATTCCTCAAGCCAATCATTGTAGGTGAAAAAATCCCGGCGTTGAAAATCAAAAGATTTGCAAATATCCGTATATCTGCGCAAACGGTTAACGCGCTCTTTATCCTTTTCTGTATAAAAAAACAGATTGCTTTTTTGACAAATCAAAATATCTCTCATGCAAAAAATTTCATTTGGGAAATTTCCTGTCGGGCACATATTTCCGTGTTTGCAAACAAGACAACACTTAAGTTTTACATTTGAGGGAAGCTTTTTTTGCAGATCGGCAAACGCGTCAATCCATAAATAGTCTTGGCCGTAACCCCATATTTCATTTCTTCTATATTTTATACCGACAGCCACAAATTGCGGTTCATTTGCATCCTCTTCATTGCATACAATATGAACGGGTGCTTTTTGTTCACCGGTTGGCGTATCTAAAGTGATATCGTAATGATACTGTTTGTGCATTTGATACCTCGCTTTTTTTACAGTATTTTTTCCAATAACCTTATCAAAACTAACCGCAGCAATAAAACTGTCGTTTGCGGTAAGATCCGGTCCTTTCATTATCTTTTTGAAGATGCATGAAATGTAAAGAAAACCTTTTCTTAATCGCTGTAATGAACCTTTTTTCAGCTTTATTCCTTTTATAGATGCTTTTCGGTTCCTTTATATATTTTTTTTCGTTATCAATCGATTGATATTCAGTCATGGTTTCAAAGGAATGAATTTCAATATCTTGAAGAGTAATATCAGCATCGGTAATTTCCATATCATAATATGGATTTTCCTTTATGACTTTGTGAAGAATTCAGTGCTTTGTCGTGATATGCAGATTATTATTTTCGCAATACTTTAGAAAAAGTTCCGCATCCTGAAATTTAAAATCAAATTAACGGTTTA
>CAJKLB010000067.1 GCA_905200615.1 uncultured Selenomonadales bacterium
ACGAAAACAGCGGAGAGGGATTTCCGCTGTTTTTATTTACTTAAATTATAGTAATGTCTTTCCGGGGGAAATGAAAAGGAACTTTGCTATAAAATGGGTTCTTTTACCCTTGATTTAAAATACCGCTTTTCCCGATTACGCGTACTATTTCGGCAAGCTGCTCTGCCGGCAATACCAGCGCAAATCGTATCGTAAGGGGAAAAATTGAACTTTTGAAAGGAGAAACAGAATGCATCGCGTATATGATTTTTTGAAAAAAGCAGAAACCTATTACCTTGCAACAGTGGAGGGAAATCAGCCGAGGGTACGTCCGTTCGGAACAATCAATGAGTTTGAGGGAAAGCTTTATATCCAGACCGGTAAGGTGAAATCTGTCAGCCACCAGATTGCCGCAAACCCAAAGGTGGAGATCTGTGCGTTTTGCGGTGGTGAATGGATTCGTATTGCCTGCGAGCTTGTGGAGGATGATCGCGTCGAAGCGAAAAAATCCATGCTGGAAGCTTACCCGAATCTCCGCTCAATGTATGATGAAAACGACAGCAATACACAGGTGTTCTACATAAAAAATGCAACGGCAACCATCAGCTCCTTTACAGCTGCGCCTGTTGTGATCAGGTTTTGACGGATATGAAAATTATGTTTGTCTGCCACGGCAACATCTGCCGCAGCCCGATGGCTGAGTTTGTTTTCAAAGACCTTGCGGAGAAGCAAGGATGCGCGGAACAGTTTGTGATTGCATCCTCTGCCACCAGCACCGAGGAGATTTGGAATGGTGTGGGGAATCCTGTCTATCCGCCGGCAAAGGCAGAGCTAAAAAAGCACGGACTTTCCTGTAACGGCAAGCGCGCGGTGCAGCTGAAAAAGAGTGATTATGATAAATATGACCTGTTTATCGGTATGGACAATGCCAATATCCGAAATATGCTGCGTATTTTCGGCGGTGATCCTGAGGGAAAGGTGCGCAAACTGATGGATTATACCGCACGCAGCGGGGACGTTGCCGATCCGTGGTATTCCAGACGCTTTGATGTGGCATATCGGGATATTTTTGAAGGGTGCATAGGACTTTTGAATGCTGTTACAAAAAAATGATTTAGCAGCGGGACGATATCATTTTGGCACAGATACTTCATAATTTTTTCGAAATGCACAGCGTGTTTAATTTGCGGTCTTTCATTTAAGAATTCCGCCTCAGTATGAAAGAAATAGTAAAAGAGCTGTATGATACGGAGGAACACAATGAGCACAAAAATACATCTGCATAAAGGGGGAGGATAGGATCAAAATTTCCGTCTCTATGCTATCTGCCTTTGGTAAAACGGCTGAAATCCAACCATATTTGACTAATATTATGAGAGTATAAAATTAACCGCCAGAAGTTGCTTTGGAAATCACCGGATCACAGTTTTTGACTGCGCTTTTACCATTCATCAAAAAAATTCATGCAGGAGATACAATGGCATGTGATAAAAAAGAGCAGAGAATAGAAAAATACTGTACTAAAGTTGAGTTCCTTAAACAAACCCAAAGGCAGTACCCGATTCATTATAAAAAAAGAACATAAGAGGTATTTTTGCAAGCTGTAATTGAAATTTCCCTCAACCATGACGTTACCGCCGCAAAACCCCCTTCCATCCCTGGCGGAAAAAGGAAAACGGAAATTCGCACTTTTTAGCAAATAGCTCTCGCCGTCCTTATAGACATCCCAACCGGCATACGGAGAATCCAAACTAAAGATATACGCCGCGGCAGCCCTATGTGGGTTTGGTTGCTTTTGGGAGGAAAGCTGGAATGTACCCAATCGTTTTCCGGTCTGTGCAGGAAGAAACAAGTGACAATGCTGGAAAAGGCGTTGGCGGAGCTGGGAATTCAGCAAAGAAAATCCGCCGGTTATTCCTCTCCACGCAATAGTAAAACGAAGCACAGCCGCCAAAAGACAACGAGAAATTTTACGCCTGCCACAAGTTTTATTCTTTGACCTTTGCCTTGCAATTCGCTGTGAGGTAAAGGCAATATAAGCGCTTCCCTATGAGTCACTCAACTGAAAATTCCCGAAGATTCTTTTCTTGATATGCAACACATTCCTGACAAACCCCATCAGCAAAACTTTTAATTTGCATATTAAAAATATAAACCGTATTTTGAGCATAACAAAAAGCTCCGCAACGTATCCGATGTTGCGGAGCAAAGTTTTTATAATCCGGCGGCCTTTTTTACACAGGCCTGATGATCCGGATCGACCTTATTGGAAACATGTGTGCGGCTGTTTTTAAAATGTATGCAATAATGTCCTGTAAGATCATTTCCTGATATTGCATCATACCCGTGTGGATAACCGTGATAAGACGCCGCTAAACGGTATCCGCCTACAACAACAATACAGGCGTGTCTTGTCCAGTTCTTATAATATTTCCCCAGCGCCTGCTTATATTTGGCCGTATCGGCAGCACTTACAGGTTCGACATCGGCATGCTTGCTTCCGCCGGTACGTTTTACCGTCCAGGATATTCCGGTATCAAAATCATATACTGTAGCGGTTGTTCCCTTCTTAAAGATATTGGTCACTTGCGACCATTCCATATAGGTGCCGGTAGAAACTTTTCCGTTACTGCTGACAGGATTGCTTTTGTTATCTTCCGATTGCTGCGGCTTTGCCGTAACTTTAGGCGTAGGCGAAGGCGTATTTCCCAAACGATCGGCATTAGTATCAATCTCTTCCATGGGCATACGTTTTGCCTCATTGGCATATAGTAAATTATTCGTTGCGTCTCCTACAAAACCGGTTACTTCAAGATCATTATATTTTTGGAATAATCTTACCGCATATTCGGTAAGGGAGCCGAAAAAACCTGTTACCTTATAGTTATAATAACCTAAATCCTGAAGTCGGCATTGTAAATTGACTACTTCAAAACCATTATCATTCAATTCCAGTTCCGGATAAGAAACCAGATTTTCCGGAACCGATGTATTTTCCGCGGGCGTGACGGACGCGGATTCTTCTAATGTTACGATTCCTGTATCTAGTTCCGGCTGTGCCGCAGCTTGAATTCCCACTGCCGAAAAGACGGTAACGGCAATTAAAATGCCTGTAAAATAGTGCTTTAACAAGCGAATCTCTCCTCTTTTTATTGTTTACACTATTAATTATAGCAAAACAAAGGCGAAAAGTCAATATAATTTTAAGTATTTTGTAATAAATATGTAATAATTAACTTTTCCGCTGTGAAAATACACAGCCGCAATAATTTTGCCTGTATAATTCATACAGACGGGAAAGCTCAATGGAATGCTGATAGCCGTTTTTTTTCTTAAAATCAGCAGGCAAAAACTGAATCTGGTATTTTCTTGCCATTTCTTTGCCGAGGGTATTAATTATATCGGCATTTTTATGCGGTGAAACCGTAAGCGTGGTCGTAAAAAAATCAAACCCTTTCTCTTTTGCCGTACGTGCGGTCAACTCCAAACGCTGTGTAAAGCAAACAGTGCAACGATTTCCTCCTTCGGGTTCTTCTTCCATTCCTTTTACTGCATCAAAATATTCTTCGGGCATATAGGGGAGGATCATTAATTTTACCTGATTTTTTACCGTAAGCGCATTGATTAATTTTTTTTGATGTTCCAATCGCAAGAAATATTCTTTTTCCGGATAGATATTAGGATTATACCACAGCACCGTAACAGAAAAATATTCTGCCAAAACGCTCAGGCAATGACTGCTGCAAGGTCCACAGCAGCTATGCAATAAAAGTGTAGGAGTTCCGGTCAATGAAGCGATAATTTGTTCCTGTTCTTGTTGATATGTCATAGATTTTTTTCACCTTTTACATATTTATCAGTAAATATAATAACTCATTATTCCCGAAAAAAACTGCTGCCCCTGCTGAAAGAAAGAATATCTTTCAACAGGGGCTGAAACAGCATTTTTACAGATCAGCTCTTTTTCTTTTTCAAAATTACAGGTACAATAATTCCCACTACAGCACCGACTACTGCAGCACCTGCTATAATAGCAACCGTCGCACCGGTAGAAAGTCCACCAGCTGCATCGGTAGTATCATCAATAGCGGCCACCGGCGTCGGCGTAGCATCCAGCTTATTACCAATATCCGAAGTCTGTACATTTTCAGCAATTCCCGTACCGAACACCGAAATTTCAGCAATAGAAGTTCTGGAATAATAACTGTTGGTATGAGCGTTATAAAACACCTTATATTCCGCCGCTTTGGCTTCTTTTTCAGGAATATCCTTGGCATTAAGTAAAAGAATCTTTACATATCGGTAATCTCCGGCTAATTTTTCACTGATATATGTACCGTCTTCTGACATCTTTGCTTCGCGAAGCACGGTGTTGGTTATAATTTTCCAAGAGACTCCGTCATTAGAAACTTCAATGCGGAAATCAGGAAGAACTGTACTTGTAGTAGGAACAATAGCAATGTGAGAAAGGGAATACGCGGCACCCAGATCATAAATAATCGTTTGAGATGCGCGATTAGCTGTGGGTTCCCATGTGCTGTTTCCTTTGTTATCATAAAGATTTTCCGTAATATCATACATCTTGCCGTTAAGGTAATAAATACCCCCGATAGCCGTTACTTTAAAAGGAGTAATAATATTTCCCGTTAACGTATTAGTACTGTCATCCGCGTAAAGATCTTTATACGGTTCTTCAGTTTCATAAGTGCCGATCTCTTCGCAGGTAACCAGAAGCGCCCAGTCCTGAATACTTGGTTTTTCAGGAACAACGTAAGAACCATTTGCGCCGGGTTTAATATCGTCGGCAATTTCAATATATTTTCCGGTCAACGGATTGAACCATAAAGCATGGTAGGTTTTGGAGGAATCCAATTCATAAATGGTACCGGTAGTCGTATCTGAATTAAAGAAATAGGCAACTACCGCAGTATGACTGTTATTAGAAGAAATAAGTTTATTGTTGTTTTCTGCAAAATCTGCGTATTTTGTATTATAAAACCGAGGTACCAGATCCTGCCAGGCAATATTTTCAAAGAACTTTTTCATATAGCTTACTTCATAAGAACCCGGCTTACTCAAACCGATATACCATGGTTCATAACTGTAAGAAGATGCTTCACCGTACCATCCGGTATTTTTCTCGGTAGAGTAACAGTTTGCCCAAATACCGGTAACACCGTAGGTAAATCCTACGCTTCCGTTAAGAACGGCATTCCATGCGCTGTATCGGTTCGCGTCATAACCGGTAAATCCGCCGCAGTTAATGTCCTCGTAATTGGCCTCAGTTTCTATATACGGCTTAATTCTGCCGGAAGAGTTGGCATAATAGGTTTGGTAAAAAGATTTCGGCTGTATATTCTGCCCATGTCCGCCCTGAAGCGTCCACCAAGTATGCCATGAAGCTTCATCTAATTTTTTTGCCCGCGCATCTTCCGCGACCATCGGATACATATGTGCTCCGTTCGGATGATCATAACCATCCAATTCATCAATCAGTGCCGACCCGGCCATATAGATTTCCTGTACGGTTTTTCCTTTCGTAGCGCCGGCTTCTTCGTCATTGGTAATCTCCTGTCCGGATATCCAAGCAATGGAATAGCATCCGTAACGAGCCACGCAGTAACGAACGAACCGCAAAAAATCTTCTTCTCCGATTTTAGTCATTGTACTGGTATGTACGCCGAAACCTAACGCTACCGTCATATCTTTAGACAGCAAATATTCAAACATATGATCGATTTTATTGTTAAACACCTCAACATTGGGCAAAGTATACTGCTTTGTCCAAATACTATCCATTTGTCCGCGCTGGCCGCCGCCGTCGGATTCAGCAGTATCAAAGTAAGTTTGATAAACATTGAAGCCCTTAGCCGCCCGGTCATTTACCTCATGCTCAAACTGGCTGTTACAGTTGCATCCGGGATAATTGCAGGTAGTGGTCGAAATATAATTCGGTGCCTGCCAGTTGGTATCACCCAGCCAGAAGAACGGTGTTCCGTCATCATAGCACATATAGCGGCCATTTTCCGGAATTTTTAAAAAGCCGTGCTTGGCAATCATGGTGTTGTCAGTATTGGCAACGGCGTTTATGGTGCCTTTTATATCATGAAGACCTGTGTTTGAGGGATCGCTGCAGGTTACGGTATATGTCCAGTTGCCGATTTTAGTGGGAGAAAAACGCACACACCAAGTGTTGTCTTCTTTCCAGAACCCAGGTGATTTTATGGTTGTACCGTCACTGTGCACAAACACCGCATCAATCTCTGCGTTCAAGTACGGATTTTCATACGCAACCGAACTGGTAAGCTGAATTTCCACCGGCTTCCATTGCTGTGCTTCATAGTCGGTTCCCTCCGCGAAGACCGCAATTCCGCAAAGCATAGTAAGCATTCCCGTAAGAATTGCCAGGCACAATGCCATTGAAAGAATTTTTTTCATCAAATACCCTCCGATTATTTTTTATACAACGATATTATAACATAATTAAAAAGGAGTTTCAATATATATTTTAACAAAAAATTAAAAAAATAATGCGGATTTAGAACAGATGTGTTATAGGGAGAAAGAATAAGTGACAAATAGAAGAGCCTATATTACAGTTAAGTTGACCGAACCCACAACTGGCAGGTAACCCATTCGTCATGGAAACTGTAACGTAAACAATACGATATCGTCAAGTTCTAATTTCCTATGCCGATAAATATGAAGTAACAAAGATCCGGTACAAAATCAATCGTCAATATATCTACCGCTGACTTAAACGGTATGACGGAATACCCCTGTTTCCTTGCGGATAAGTCCGGCCATTTCCATTATCACCATAATGAGCATGCCGAAGAAGAATTGAAACGGGTAGAGGATATGCGAAAAAGAAACACCCATGCCGGGTCGTATTCTGGGTAAAACACCGGTAAAAAGGATATCTCCGATCGGTGACAGGTCTTTACCGCCTTACAGAAAGGGAGAACGTAAATCCTTCTAATTCCCAATATGTTGCAAAACTTTATGAAAAAATGCAATATCCGGAGCAAAGAGCACAGATCAATGTGAATTTTACACCGGGATATTGCATTTGTTCATAAGGCTTTGGAACGTATTTGGGATTTGGAAGCT
>CAJKLB010000068.1 GCA_905200615.1 uncultured Selenomonadales bacterium
GTATTATATTCTTCAAAGGAGCATTTTGTTAATAAAAATTTTTACTAAGCTGATTGTCAAAAAATTTTAATAGACAAAGTAATTGTTTTATAAAAATATTATTATAATAAAACAAGATTCTTTTCTCTTCAAAGAATCTTGTTTTTATAGCAGATATGAACTTTATTTGTTATTTTGCTGATACCAAGCGCAGACACTTTCAACAAATTCATCACAGATTTTTCCGCCGAAAAAATCCGGAAGCAGGGAAACGCAGGGATATCCGCCGGAAAGATTTAAAAGTATTTTTGTATGTTCAAGATATAGTTCGCCTTTTGGAACGGGAGTATTGGTTCCTAAATGATCCAGATTTAATATTTTATCGGATGAAGAATATCGGCAGACCTTATAATGCTCCATGGTAACCGCACGCCAAGCGTCTGCGTCATCAAAGCATACATCGTTGATTCTCACGGTATCACAATAGCGTGAGGCAAAAATATCCGGGATATGCGCTTCTACTTCTACCGTCGGATTCTGTTTTTTTATAACTTTATATATGCATTTTAAAAGCGCAATCATTTCGTTTTTACATCCATACGACATATCAAGTTTAAATTTACGGAAGCCCATATCGATATAATAGGAAAAGATTTTTGTATAGTATTCTTCAAGACAGGGCGATGGTTTGATGAACATAAGCTTGCGCACGGATTCTGATTCAGCTGACCCGCCGAAAGGTTCCCCCACAAGTTCCGGATGTTTTTGAGCCAGCTCACTGTTGGGGGTAAAGGTGAAGGGAGCAAACCACAAACCGGGAATAAACCCTTCTTCCTGCATATCTTTTACCAGTTTTTCCATATGCGGAAATTTCTCGCGGTTAATTTGCCAATTGCCATAGAGCATTTTTCCGTCGTTTGCGTAGCGTATATCCCATCCGTCGTCGATTGTAAGCTTGCCTTTTGGGAGTTTTAATTTGTTAACCCGCTTCATATAGCTATATACATACTCTTCACAAAGGGGAGCATGTACATCCTCTATACCTTGTATTGCGGCTGCGTTTTTTTGATCAACCCAGGTACAATATTCTATTTTGTTCCAAAAATCTTCTGTTTTAGACGCTGTATCGTTTTTTAAAATTATTTGGTTATATGTAAGCCATTCATCAAAAGGATTACAGTCCTGATTGTAATACAGTACCTGACCGGCGGGACAGGTGATGGTAAGAGTATTACAGCCATCATAGGAGAATTTTCCGCCTGTATCGTTCATAAAGCCGAAAAAGCAGGTTCCCGTTACAATGACGGGAGAACCTGAAGTGCTGGAGGCGCGGATTGTAAAGGGATCGTAAGAAAATTTTGAGTAAGTACTGTATGCATTTGCGCCCCATTCATTGTAAAATGGAAGATATAGTGGGGGCAGAATAGAAAAGGTAAGAATTGTTTCTTCCGTACAGTGATACAGCAAAATAAACACCTCCTGTATTTGGGAAAAACATCACCACAATTTTTTAATAAAAGAAAAACAGTCGTATAACGGAACGGACTGTTTTTCATAGAACTTAAAATCTTTTGTTTCGTTTCGCCAAGGCCATAATATACTGGCCGTAATCGCTGGCTTTCATTTCTTCTCCCAGAGCATGCAACTGCTCGGTAGTAATAAAACCGCGCCGCCAAGCAATTTCTTCAATACAGGATATATAAAATCCCTGCAATGATTGCACAGCTTGTACATAGGAAGAGGCTGTCAGCATTCCGTTGGGCGTACCGGTATCCAACCAAGCCATACCGCGTCCCATCAGAATAACATTCAGTTCACGGCTTTCCAGATAGGCATTATTTACGGAAGTAATTTCAATTTCTCCTCTGGGGGAAGGCTGCACATTTTTTGCAATGTCAATCACTTTGTTATCATAAAAATAGAGCCCAGGTACGGCAAAATTACTTTTGGGCTCTAGCGGCTTTTCTTCTATGGAAATAACTTTACGATCTTCATCAAATTCTACCACACCGAAAGCATGGGGGTCTGAAACAGGGTAACCGAAAATAGTAGCGCCGGATTCCATCGCTTTGGCTTTGAAAAGAAGCTGAGAAAAATTTTGGCCGTAAAATACATTATCACCCAGAATAAGGCATACGTTATCCTCACCGATAAAATCTTCACCGATAATAAAAGCGTCTGCCAGGCCTCTGGGAGAATCTTGCACAGCATAAGAAATCGAGATACCCAATCGGCTTCCGTCACCGAAAAGGCGCCGATAGAGCGGGGTATCTTCCGGTGTAGAAATAATTAATATCTCATTAATACCGGCAAGCAGGAGAACGGAAAGAGGATAATAAATCAGCGGTTTATCATAAATGGCCAGCAGCTGTTTAGATATTACTTTTGTCATAGGATATAAACGGGTACCTTTGCCTCCGGCTAAAATAATACCCTTTGTTTTTTTTGTACACATAAAAAGAAGCCTCCGTAAAACAAAAATTTTTCGGGCGTATAGAACATATGCCCGGGCAGATTTTCTACCGTGATTTGATGTTTTTATTATACCACTAATTCATTGTAATTGCAAACGATTCCTTTTTTACGATTTATTCGTGAATATTGTGAATAAATAACGGAATATTGAACATTGACTTTCCACCGGGTAAGCACTATAATAAATTTATAGCTTTGAGAGGAGAACCCAGGCATGAATATTCCCCAGATTTTAAAAATGAATGATGGAAAGACAACACAATCCCGCGAGGAATGGCAGATACGCCGTGAAGAGATTTTGGATATTTTAAGAAGAGAAGAATACGGATATTCTCCTGCTAAACCCGATACGGTTAA
Organism: uncultured Selenomonadales bacterium; assembly: GCA_905200615.1. Taxonomy (GTDB): domain Bacteria; phylum Bacillota; class Clostridia; order Christensenellales; family QALW01; genus UMGS1322. The sequence continues at coordinate 2,812 of CAJKLB010000068.1, forward strand.
AGGAACCGTGCGCGATATCGACGCAAAGTGCTGTTCCGGTCATGCGAGAATAGAAACGGTGGATATTTCTTTTGCCACAGAAACGGGACAATTTTCTTTTCCCATTCAATTTTTTGTTCCTCAAAACGGAAAAAAGAATCCTCTGTTTTTGCTGATTAATTTTCGTCCGGAAGCTTATGATAAATATTTTCCGGCAGAAGAAATTATTGATAACGGCTTTGCCTTGGCGGTAGTATATTATCAGGATATTACTTCTGATAACGGGGATTTTACCGATAAACTTGCCGGTGCATACCGCCGAAAAAATAACGGTACGGATTGGGGTAAAATTTCTATGTGGGCGTGGGGAGCAAGCCGGGCGCTGGATTATTTGCTTACCCGCGAAGAGGTGGATTGTAAAAATACGGCGGTAATCGGGCATTCCCGCTTGGGGAAGACGGCATTGTGGTGCGCAGCGCAGGATGACCGCTTTCGTTTCGCGTTTTCCAATGATTCCGGATGTGCCGGCGCCGCACTGGAAAGGGTGAAACATTCGGGTGCTGAAACCATAGAGATTATTACACGAGTGCTTCCTTATTGGTTTTGTGAGAATTATTATCAGTATGCAAAAAACGTGGAAGCGATGCCTTTTGATCAGCATTTTTTGATAGGTGCGATTGCCCCCAGATTTGTCGGTGTCGGCAGCGCGAGCTTGGACGCTTGGGCGGATCCGTATTCCGAGCAGTTATGCTGTGTAGAAGCGTCTCCGGCTTGGGAAATCCATGGCTTGCGCGGCTTTAGTGGCCCTCAAACGCCCGCAAAGGTGGGAGACTCTTTTCAGCAGGGGAATATTGCTTACCATCTGCGCGACGGGATTCATTTTTTAGGACGGGCTGACTGGCTGAATTATATGGCTTTTATGAAAAAGAAAATGAATGGCTAAGGAAGAAAACGCGAAAAAACATGCTTTAAAAAGATTAAAAATGGATGTTCGAAAAACAGGGAACAGTCACTGTATTTTTAAATATGAAAATAAAGGCAAGAGAGGATGCATTTTTTAGTTGATCAAAAAGGCAATATAACGGTGCGTTAATGTTTTTATTTAAAAATTAAAGCCTTTGGAAAAGCACTTTATTTACGTGATACTTTCTGGATTTTTATCAAACAGCCTATAGGTTTTGCCGGAACCCTTTCTGCCGTTGTTTCGGTGCGAAAGCAAAATGCGGTGTTATCACCGTAAAAATTATCAGGGTTATCCACAAACTAAAGGGAATAATCCACTTATTGTGGTATAACTGCTTATGGAGATAAAAAGAAAATTTTTTAATTCATGAAACGATTTCAATCGCAAGCATTTTGAAGTATTGAGATTCAAAATGCTTTTTTGGTGCTTTTAAGGCAGAAAAGTAAACCCCTTTATGGGGGGAGCAAGCCAACAATTCAATCGATGGCCTTGACTTATATATCATATTGCATTTATAGAAAACAAATATAATAAGAGAAAGACGGTAGATAAAACTGAAAATTGATTTTTTGCGGCGTTCAGCCGCGTTTTGTTTTTTTGGGCGACAAGTACGTTAAAATCCTTATGAGGAAAAAACGCTTGATAAACGGTTTTTTAAGGTGGTATTGGCCAGGATAGATACAGCCCTCAAATCAATGATTTTCGAGCGAGCGGCATCCCCGCCTAAGAAAGTGCTTATTATTGAAATATGGTATCAATAAACGCATCAAACGAATATTTTTTTCGAATTTCTTCGGGCAAAGGCACATAAGGAGTATTAAAGAATTCCTGATTCAGCATTACATTTTTGCTGTCAATTACCAATTGATTTTCTTTTCGATAATACTCTTCCTCTTTACAGTTAAAAGTGGTAACAATCTTTTTTTGCATACCCAGCATTTCACCTAAGCGTGTGGTAGCACCGCTTTGCCGGCTGTTTTCAATTTCCAATACCGCTTTTGAATCTTTATAAATTTGTATGGCCTGATTTGTAGAAAGCGGCTTTTGATGCAGCTGTGTATATTTTACTCCCTTAAAATTTTTATTTGTTAGTTTATTATATAAAAATACAATAGGATGGGGAATATATAAAAACTGATAGAATGTAAGACCTAACCGACGGCATTGCTTTTCAACCTGTGAAAGAACCGTCGGACGAACGGAATGCAGTGTGCCGATGAAAGCCAGATCATATTTAGGGCATATATTGCTTTCTACTTCAAAATCTTTGGTGTATCCCCAGTAGGCATATTCTAAAAAATTATATTTTTTTACATCGTCTTTATCAAAAGAAAAGATTTTATCAAAGTATCCGAATTTTTTATGGATACTTTTGATATTGGCTACGGAATCCCAAAGATAAAGAATCTTTTTCGTGAAAGGAAAACGCCGTTTAAATTCCTGCAGAACTTCTATCGTGGGCGCTTCGCACTTGATAAAAAGGATATAGTCATAGTCCTTTTTTAAAGATGAAAAAACACGCCGGAAATAACGGCGGGTTATATGGTGATACATAGGGATATCCAAACGCATCATAATCCGGGCAAACGCGCTGTGAGAAGGCTGCTCGTCCACTATATCAACGCAGGCACCGCGGTCCTCCAATGCTTTTTTGATGCGTTTATGATAATCGAAAAAAAACGGGCTTATAATTAAAATATTCTTTTGTTTCATATTATCTTGCCCCATGATGGTTGAATATGATCGCCACGGTTTTTATGAGGCATTTGATGTCCAGTAAAAAAGAACGGGATTTGATATATTCCATATCATACACAATTTTTTCTTCCGGTAAAAGATCATAGCCGCCATTTACTTGAGCAAGACCGGTAAGACCGGGAAGCACCTTCAGCCGCTGAGAAAAACCATGAATATATTTTTCAAATTCATTATAGAAATAGGACCTTTCCGGCCGCGGTCCTACAAGGCTCATATGTCCGGCAAGAATATTAAAGAACTGCGGAAGCTCGTCAATTCTTGATTTCCTTAAAAAAAGGCCGATACGTGTACACCGGGTATCATTTTCGGATGCCCACTGCGCGCCGTTATTTTCCGCATCCAGATGCATGGAGCGAAACTTGTACAGCATAAACGGTTTGCCGTTTTTGCCTAAACGCTCCTGCTTATAAATGGCCGGGCCTTTTGAATCGCATACAATAATGATACCGATAATAATCATAGGAATCGCCAAAAGAAGCAATGCCAGCACAGAAATTACAATATCAAACAGCCGTTTAAAAAAATTATATAACGGTCGTTTGGGTAAAATACCGATATCCGGAATATCATATATTCGGTTATACTTAGAGGGCTGAGCAGAAACAGACTCAAGCTCGTCGATAATATTTTCCATATATAAAAATCAGAACTCCGTAAAAAACAAAATAACAAAGCACTCATGCTCTAATATAATATCACATATTATATATTATTGTCAATTATATTGCTTTTTAGCATTATTGAGTGGAATCTCATGGATAAAAGATGTTTGAAACAACGAATATTCGTTTAAAGAAAAACAAATAATTCTAAAAAAGGGAAACACCCAAAGTGTTTCCCCCAGACTGTCGAAAAAGTCCAGTATAAGCTGGG
>CAJKLB010000069.1 GCA_905200615.1 uncultured Selenomonadales bacterium
TTTTATTTTTAAAATAAAATTATTGAATATCCTATTAGGACAAACTCGTTATTTTAATAAATCCTATTCGGACATACAATATATTTATAACAGATACAGAGGTGGTTTATGAATATAGACTATATCGCCGTAGGAAAGCGTATCCGTGAAATCAGAAAAACAAAAAAATGGACACAGGCTAAATTGGCAGAAAAATCTTCGGTGGAACCTTCCAATATCTCGCATATCGAACGCGCAGCTACGAAAGTAAGCTTGCCTACCTTAGTGAATATCGCAAATGCTTTAGAAGTTTCGTTGGACGAAATTGTATTTGAAAGTTTAAAGAAAAATCAGCATATTTACGCGGCGGAGATTAATGAATTATTGGCTGATTGTACGGCCGAAGAACTGCAGGCAATAACCGAATTGCTGCGCTGCGGAAAGAACATACTGCGTACAGTGCAAAAAAAAGGGGATAAAGAATAATTAGCGGTAAAGCGTTCGTTTTTAAGGATTATCCTTTAATTTTTTGCGGCGATAACGCCGCCTTTTGCTTTTTGGTGGGTGAGCGCGAAAAAATAATGAAAAATTCAATAGCAACTATTTTTTTGCCGAGATGATATTGAAGGGGATAGAGGAAAGCCAAAAATTTTTGAATCAATAGAAGAAATCTGCGGAGGGCAAGAATCTGAGAGCGGCTTAAAAGAAAAAATAAGAATATCTGATTTCAAAAAAAGCGTGTGGAGAAGACACGCTTTTTATAAAAACGAATTTTGTAGAGGCGGCTTTTTATTATTTCCGGCAATCGGATTTTAGTTTGGAAAATTGAAGGATATAATCATTTTTCAGTGAAAAATTCGGATTATAATATGGATCGCCTTTTTCCAAAGTTCGGTTCCATTTTCCGCGGAAGATATCACATTCGGTTTTAAAACGAAGCTTTTTTTCTTCCGAATCTTCTAAACCGCGGGTTTTTGATTCATAATGGTATAGCTCCGCGTAGGGGTTGAATACGATAAGATAGCCTTTTTCTCTCAGTTTCAGACAAAGGTCAACATCATTAAAAGCTACTTTTAGGGTTTCATCCAGTCCGCCGACTTCATCAAAAAATCTGCGCCGCACCATCATGCAGGCACCGGTAACCGCACTCATATTTTGCGCGTAAAAAAGTTTTCCCATATAGCCCAAATAATCTTTAGGAACCCCATAATGGCTGTGTCCGGCGATACCGTCCGCACCCAATCCCAGCACTATTCCGGCATGCTGAACGGTATTATCCGCATAATAGAGCTTCGCGCCTACCGCTCCGACATCCGGCCTTTGAGCATACATGAAAAGTTCCTGGATCCAGTCGGGAGTAATGATTTCGGTGTCGTTATTTAAAAGAATGATATATTCGCCTTTAGACTTGGCTGCTCCTAAATTGTTTACAGCCGAATAGTTGAAGGATCCGCTATATTGTATAACACTGATATTTTCGTGCTCAGTCAGCTGCTTATAATATGCAAATAACTCTAAATCTGTACTGCCGTTTTCCACAATGATGATTTCATAGTTCTGATAGGTGCTTTTTTCCAAAATAGAGGAAACGCATTTTTCCAAATCACTTTTATGGTTGCGGTTGGGAATGATAATTGAAATCAAAGGAGAGGATTTCAGCTCATATTGGATTCGGTATATTGTAGGAAAAGCTTTGCTGCTTTCTATCGTAACGTTATAACCTTCTTTTTTCAAGCTTTCTTTCACCGCGTTTTTACCGGCATCGATAGCATAACTTTTGGATGTGATGTCCGAGGCTACGGAAGCGGGATGAGAACGCCAGAAATACAGGAGCTTGGGAATATGGTGTATTTTTTTTGCGTTAGCGGTAAGGCGCAGAATCATATCATGATCCTGACTGCCGTCAAATTCCGGTCGGAATAATCCTGCTTTTTCCAGCAGATTTTTTGAAAATACGGAAAAATGACAGATATAATTATTGGCCCGCAAGTTATCAACGGCAAAATCAGGCTTAAAATGGAAGTTGATGATCTTGGTAATGTTTTCGCCCTCAAAAGTAGCCTCATCGGTATAGATAAAATCGGCGTTATGCTCACAAATTACACGCATGTTCTCAAATAATACCGAAGGATGCAGGATATCGTCGTGGTCAAAAAGCGCAAGGTAATCCCCGGTGGCCATTTCAAGGCAGCGGTTGGTATTTTGAGAAATCCCCATATTTTTTTCAAGTTTTTTATATACGATGCGGCCGTCGTTTTTTGCGTATTGCCGCACGCAGGCTTCTACTGCAGAATGTTTTTCGTCACTGCCGTCAGCCAGGCATAATTCCCAGTTCTTATATGTTTGCCCCTGAACCGACTCAATCATTTCCTGTAAATAATTTAAAGGCGTATTGTATAAGGGAACCAGTATACTGAACTTAATGTTGAGGTTAAAGACAGTTGCTTCCTCAAAATCCCTGCGTTTTTTTGTGATTTTACAATAATTAAAGGGTATTTTGGATTGGAGCTTGTTGCTTACCACAAAAAGTGTAGTGTGTATGCCGTTTTTTACAAGACATTGTATTCCTTTATACAGATATCTTGTTACCGTGAATTGAAACAGTATGCGTTTCAGTGCGGCGGAAGTCTCAGTCGCTTCCGGGTAGGGAATAGAGTCATTTTCTTTGTGTGATGAAGCCGAAAAATAGGTTTTTTGTTTGTTTGTCATTGTGTTAGAAGATTCCCTGAAAGTTGTTCTTTTTTGACCAACGGTGCCCGCACCCCTGGGAATGCTTTTTTCATGCTGTTCGCAATCGGAAAGAGGGTGGTTACTCACATCTTTTTCAAAACAATATGCGTCTGCGGAGAGCGCCGGGAAATATTCGGATGTATGGTCAAAGAAGTGTTTTTTTTCAAGTTCAGCGGTCAGAAAAGTAAGCGTATTTGTATCAACATCATCTGAAGCCGGAAATAAAAGAAGAATACGATCGGTATAAGAACATAAATTTTGAATAGCAGCGGCATACTCTTCTTTTGTCGGAGAGTTTATTACCTGCACGCGGAGAATAAGATCGAAGTGTTTTGGAAAATGCGCGGGAAGCTCATCTTGAAGCGGGCATACGGAACAGAAATCTTTTACGGATTCGTCGATCTGTGCTATTGTGTTTTCCGAAGGATCCATTCCGTAAGCTTGTACGCCCAGCTTTCTTAGCTCTTCTACAAGGAATCCTAAAGTACAGCCCGCGTCCAAAACCGTAACGGGGTGAAAAGTGTCCGTAATTGTGCGGGCCGTATTGATAAAAAAGTCACGAAGCACTTGATTGCTTTTATAATCGCAAGCCTTGATTTCACCTGTATGGTATTTTTCATAATATTGCCGAATAGAATTCAATTTTACAGCCTGCTTTCTGCTTTTTTTATCGGCTCACATTCCGATACGCGTTACATACTTCTTGTGCTTCACCGATCATTTTTACTTTGCCTTTTTCCAGCCACAGGCAATGTTTGCAAAGGCGTTCAATTTGTTCGATAGAATGGGATACAATAATGACAGTAGTATCGTCATGCATCATGGCGTGAATGCGTTCTTCACATTTTTGCTGGAACAAAAAATCACCTACAGCCAGAATCTCGTCCACAATTAAGATATCAGGTGTCGTTACGGTGGCAATGGCAAAACCTATGCGCGCTACCATACCGGAAGAGTAATTCTTCATGGGAACGTCAAGAAAATCCTTCATTTCGGAAAAATCCACAATATCATCGAATTTTTCATCCATAAATTTTTTAGAAAAACCTAAAACAGAGCCGTTTAAATAAATGTTTTCCCGCGCGGTAAGCTCCATATCAAATCCGGCGCCCAACTCAATTAAAGGCGCGATGATACCCGCCGTCTCAACGGTTCCTTTTGTAGGTTTTAAAATGCCGGATATGATTTTCAGCGTAGTACTCTTTCCGCTGCCGTTAAGCCCTACAATACCAAAAACATCGCCTTTTTTGATATCAAAGGAAACATTATTAAGAGCGGTAAAATCCTCAAACATCAGCTGGCGTTTTGCAAGCTTTAAAAAATATTCTTTTATATTTTCCAGCTTTTCTTTACTCATGTTGAAATGCATTTCAACATTCCGCATTTCAACGGCGTTTTCCTGATTGATCATTTTAAACTCCCATTAAATATGAAGTATGAATTTTCTTTCCGCTTTTTTAAACACAAGCGCGCCGAAGATAAACGCAGACAGCGCAAAAGCGATACAGATTAAATTTTCCCGAAGTCCCGGAACGGTATTGTACATCATAACATCCCTGAAATAATTTACAAAATAATACATAGGATTCAATTTTACCACGCCGGATACCAGGTCATAACCGACTAACAATTCGTCGCTGTAGAGAATAGGGGTAAGATACATCCAAATTGTCAGTAAAACGCTGTAAAAATGCGCAATGTCGCGGAAATATACAGTTACGGCACTTAAAAACAGGCATACGCCGCAGGAAAAAACCATACAATACAGTACGGGAATGGGAAACAAAAGCGTGGTGAACGTTGGATATACCCCCTGAAGCAGCATGACCAGAAATACCGCAATGAGACTGCAGAGAAAATTAATCAGGGAAAAAATACATTTTTCAAGCGGAAAGATGTATTTGGGAATATATACTTTTTTGATTAAAGGTGCCGCGGAGAGAATCGAAGAGAGCGAAAGCGTGGTAGATTCGGAAAAAAAGTTCCAAAGCGCCCAGCCTATGATATAAAATGTGGGGAAATTTTCTACTTGTACCCGCAGGAGCATTTGAAAAATCTGTGTTAATACAAGCATGGTAAGCAATGGGTTGAGCATGCTCCAAAGAATTCCCAGAACGGATCTCCGATATTTAATTTTAAAATCTTTGGATACAAGATTTTTCAGCAGGGGTAAAAACCGTTTAAAATTATATGTGAATTTTTTTAAGCCGGATACTATTTGCGCCAAGGTTGTTCCTCCCAATAACATATATTTTACCAAGTGCACTGTATTTATCCCGGAAGTGCCGGAAAAATAAAATAACCGTGACGGGTGAAAAAGTTCGATTTTCTTAGATAAAAGCAGGTACTGAAAAAGTACCTTCTGTATTGTACCTTTCCCCGCAGAAAATGTCAAATATATAAATCGGAATATAGATGCTTTTATTATTGCGTTTCTGTGTACGGCGGTAAAAGTGCAGAATTGATTTATATTCAATATCTTGCGTTATTTCGTTAAAACCATTTTTTCTTTTTGAAAAAGAGAATTTCAATAATGAGACAGGCACCGCTGACGGCACAGATGATGGGATAACCGTAACGGGAAGTAAGCTCAGGCATATGAGAAAAATTCATACCGTACCAGCCGGCAATCAAGGTCAGCGGCATAAAAATGGTCGTTACAATAGTCAGTACTTTCATGGTTGTATTTTGTTTGATGTCAAGCTGAGTGTGGTATAGCTCTTTTAACTGCATGGAATATTCCTTTAAACTCTGCACCGTGGAATATAAGCGTTTCGCTTTTGCGGAAAATAAATCAAACAATTGGCGAAGTTTTTCGTTTTCCGTTTCGGCAGCTTGTTCGCATAAAGTATCGCCTATATCCGAAAGCTGCTGGTAATAAAGACTTAATGAAGAAAGTTCTTTTCGTATTTTTAGCATTTTATGATTAAACGATTCCACTGTGTTTTTCAGTAACGCGTCCTCTAAGGCAGAAAGGTGAGTTTCATATTCTTGCAGGCAGAGAATATCGTCCTTAATCAAAAACTCCAGTAACTCAAACAGCGCGTGAACGGGCGTATCGGGAGCTTCTGTTATATAGGTTTCTATTTCTTGGAGCATTTTTGTAAGAGCTTCAGGTGGCCCGATCAACAGCAGCTTTTCTGATGTTAAAAAATATCCGAACAACAGTTTCTTTGAAGGATCTTTTTTATCCGGAAGCGCGTAGGTGCCTAATATCATATCTTTTAAGCGCAGTGCTTTGCAGAACCTTCCGTATTTTTCATCCGGACACACGGCGTTTCGGTGTGTGAATGCGGGATAGCGTTTCTTGAATTCTTCATATGAGAGAATTTCCGTATGCTGCATAAAAAACCTCCTGGAGATAAAATCCATAAAAACAAGCTTGGAAAGAAAGGTAAATGAATATATTTATTGCTTTCCTTTAGATAAAGTCTGATGAAAATAAATATATATTATTATAACATTTAGTGTTAGCCTTTTCAATAAAAATAGTACAGGGGGGTTAAGTTAATGAAACATGACTTAAAAATATTAATAAAT
>CAJKLB010000070.1 GCA_905200615.1 uncultured Selenomonadales bacterium
TCCCCCGGTACCCCCACCGCCTTTTGTAAAAGGTGGACGAAAACTTTATTGTGTGAATTTTAAGTTTACCCCTCTTTGGTGAGTGAGCCGGGTTTTATGCTTCACAGACTTTTGAAAAAAGCGGATAAACCGGGGGTTTCCCCCGGTACCCCCACCGCCTTTTGAAAAAGGCGGGCGAAAACTTTATTGTGTGAATTTTTAAGTTTTTCTCCTCTTTGGCGAGTGAGCCGGAGGTTTTAAAGAAAAAACGCCGCGGGCAAATTTCAAAAACAGAGCAACTACGCTATAAAAAACAAGAACTTTTTTTACAATCTTTTAGTTTTTCACAATTTCCAACACATAATCAGTTTCCGACGGTTTTTCCTGAACACTCCATTTTCCGCCGCTGCTTTTTATATTTTCATCTATCAAAATATACTCACCGGTATTGGCGTCAAACCAACGTGCGGTATAAACAGCGCTGTCATCCAAATCAACCAACGTAATATCCGCGCTCACGGTCTTATTATACACATAAATTACAATTCGTTCCTGCCCGATTTGAGAGCCGAAAGCAAACGTGGCCGTTTTATTGTTAATTACAAAACATTTTTCCTCATCAAAGCAGGGTGTCAGACGCCACCATTCAAATTCGTTCAGGAATTTTTTTATATACCCTAACTTAACCGAGTTCGCGTTATGAATCATATCGCCCCAAACCACATTCTTTTCTTCTACCGTAATGGTTTCTTCCCGTACGGTATCCTCAGTCATATCATAGCTGCTCTTATAATACCAAATATCCCCTACGCCGTAGCCGTAGCCGCACATGCCGTTCAGGTAGGCCGCCCAGCCCTGTACTCTGGCACCAAACTCTGTGGTCCACAAGTTTTCATAATTCCCCTCATACAGCACTACCGGGTAATTACAGGAATAATAATTCAATTTTGCTTTTGTAAAATCCTGAGGCCATAGCCGCTTTACATAGGTTTGCGCCGCTACCCAGTTATAGCCGGGGATATCGATAAACGCCGAAGTCGCCGATGTTACGCTTTCCTCGGTATGGCAGGATAACGGATGGGAATATGGGTCATACCGATGCAAGGCTTCGGTTACCGTTTTCCACGGGTTGTTCTCCTTTGTAAACGCGTTATGCACGCTTCCGGCAAAGAAATCATCATCCGCCTCCTGCGCCGTGGTCCACATAACAGGATACGCTGAATATCTTGCTACCCAGTAGCGGGTAAGCTGCTGCAAATATTCCGCGGAATAGCTGCTGTATTTTGTACAAAGTTCCTCGGTAAAAAACAGCTGCGCGTTGGCATGCACCAATCCCTTTTGCGCAATGTAGGCAAAATATTCATCTATGATTTGAAAGCCCCGGATATCATTTTTATCAAAGCCGTTAGAAAGATTATAGCGGCTATTGATAGGTTCGCTTTGATAAACCGTAAATCCCTGCTCTACACGAGCGTCTACAATATATTTAAAATGCGATTCCGCTCCGGTATCGGAAGCATTGCTTCCGGGAGAATCTATTTCTTCCTTGAGCATGGTCCAATGCGTATCACCTAAGTAAAAAAACGGTGTTCCGTCCGCATAGCTGAAAAAACGGTCTCCCTCTTTTACGGTTACAAAACCATGTTTATAGATATCCAGTTCTCCCTTATATGTATTGCACCCCAGCGTTCCCTCTTTCATCAGCCCGGGATCGGAAGACCCTGTGGTCTTATAATGCCATATTCCCTCCTCGGTAGGGGCAAAACGCACCTTCCAGATATTATCACCATCCCAGAAAGCGGGAACGGTATATACTTTTCCCGAAGGAGCCGTATATTCCACATCAAGAGTCACCTGATAAAAGGGTTCTTCATATTGATTTTCAGCCTGAAAAGTCACCTCTTGCATAACCCATTTTTCGCAAACAGTATCCACTAACGAGGGATCTACATCCGGCACAGGCGTGGGCGCCGCGGTTGCTTCCGGCTCTTTTTCAGCCTCCATACAACCGGAAAACATACTTGCTGTAAGCATAAGAATTGCAATGATACAAAAAAACTTTTTCATTGCGTCCTCCTTTTTTATATTCTACCTTTCCATTATCAATATTTTTGCTTAAAATGTAAATAGCCATTAGTGAAATATTGTTTTTCAAAAGTCACTTTTAATAAAAATGTTCTGTTGATATCACCATCAATATATGCTATACTATATTTGCAGTTTGTTCTTAGGAGTCTTGGTATGCAAATTAACTATCTGAACTTTATCTATTACGGCAATGAAATCGCACCGATAAATTGGAAGTGGTGCTGCCATCCTTACAATTACTGCAACCGTTTGTACTATATTAACGATGGCGACGCAAGCTACATTGATAAGGACGGCGCCCATAAATTTTTAAAAAATCATATCTACTTTTTGCCCCGCAGCACAAATTACCGCCTTATACAAGATCCCAATAACCGCTTAGATCATTTGTATTTTGATTTTATTTGTATTCCGATCCCCTGCGGCACCGATGTTTTTTCCTTAAACGCCAATAACGATGAAATTATCATGGGGTTTATTCAAACATTAAAACATTTTGTCAATAAAGTTCCCTATTACAACAAAGAAGCTGTAAAATATCAGCGTTATATTTCTCTTACAGTGATGCTTCTGCTGGAATATATGCATGAGAAATATGATCTTCCGTTTTTATCCTGCAGTTCCCTGCAAGATTCCATCATTTATATGATTGAACATTTTAATGAACCCCTTACCGTCAAAGAAATCGCTGCCCGCGCAGGCTACAACGCCAAATACTTTATTCGCCTTTTTACCGACGCAATGCAGATAACGCCTTATCAGTTTCTGCGCAATATGCGTATTAACAAAGCTCTTTCTCTGATTAAAGAAGGCGCAAGCATTTCGCAGGCAGCGACAGCGGTAGGATTTCAGCATGCTTCTTCTTTGAGCAATGCCGTGCGCACAAAACAGCGTTCTGAAAAATAAAGATTCCTATTATATAAAAACTTTCACATATAAAAAAGACCGCCGGAAACTCCCGACGGTCTGTTGTTCTGTTCTTTCAGCTTTGCTGTTTCCCCCGGCAGGCAAAGAAGCGTCTGCTGATCCGCCTGCTTATTCGGGTGTTTCCTCTGACGAATGATTCTTCTCTTCTTTCTTGCCGCTTTTCTTTTTGAGCAATACCACAATAACTACCGCAATAACGACAACGGCAACACCGATTCCCACATACAAAAGTATAGCGGAAGATTCTGAGGGCTGTTCCTCCGGCCCGGGCGTACTTTCGTCCTGCCGATCGGTATTTTGCGGGGTGTCCACGGCGGTGTCTTCAATAATGTTCCCCTCAAAGTTCGTATACACTCCGGCATTTGCCTCCTGAGAACGGTAAGAGGCAATCGCTTTCTTTACCGCATCGATATGCGCGGTATTCCTTTGAGCGGTTCCATCCTCATTATAAAGCACATTTCCCTCTTCATCACAGGCAAGCGTAGGACATATCCAGCCGCCCTCATCATGTTCATTCCAAGCATATATAAGTACCGTATTACATTTGGTATTTTGCCTGTTTCGCTTATTATAATTCAGTATGTCCAACAGCTGACTTCCGATTTCCTCGGGCGTTCCCGTGTAAGCAAATTTACCGCCGTACTGCAGATTATCCGGTCCGCTTCGAGTATCCTCGCACCAAGAAACTCCCGTTTCGATACGTGCGCGGGTATCCCTTCCCATACTGAACAAGGGTGCCAGCGGCATTACCGTTCCAGCCGCTAAAACCTTATTATGAATCTCCAAATTCGTTTGACAAAGTTCGGCATACGTTTGCCCTACTTGATTCGCTCCCACGCTGTAAAAGCCTGCGGCGTCAAAATCATTGTTTGCGCCTATTATCGCGGCGGAAGTATCGGAGTAGCCCATACCGATAATATACAAAGGTACCGTAATTCCCGCCTGAGCCGCCATTTTACGCAGCTGCTGTGAAAACGATTGATCCTTTTGATACGCATCATATACAAAAATTACGGGCATGCCGTCCATATACAGCCAATAATCTTCTTTCATGGCGGCAAACAATTCCTCAAAAGTAGCATCCGAACGATTCAAACTTTCTAAAATTCCCGTCATTTTTATTTCATCATGCAAATCACTTTGCGTATGAAATTTCCGCGCATAGCTCATCTTATCATTGGAATCGTACCATAGATAGGCAAAATAATCAATACCTGCGTCTATAGCATATTCAGCTTCTTCCTCCCAAAGCTCTATTGTTTCTTTGGGGAAGCTTACTTTACCGTCAGCGCCCACCTGCGCAAAAAACGGCGCTGTCCAATGATATTTTGCAGGGCTGAGACAAGCCGCCACCTGATCGGAAACCGCAGTAGCGCTGCTTCCGGTTTCAAAATAGGCATCCCATCGAATAGCTCCGATTTGTGTTGTTTCAAAACCCTTTACATCCTGAACCGCCTTAGATGCCGGAACCTCTACCTCAGGTTCAGGCGTTACTTGGACATATTCGCCGTGCTTGATGAAAGAAAGATTATCAAACAGCAAATCCGGAGCCTGGCTTTCGTCAAAAGGTTCCTGAACAAAATACAGCTTTACTTCGCTGATTTGGTCGCCTTCCTTCTCTACGGAAATTTCGGCTTTTACTTCCAGATACGTCCATTCATCATAAGAAATCTCTGCCGAAGTCCCTTTAGGCCAGGCACGAGTTTCGCCTTTTTCCGCCCAGGTCAACTGATAAAGCGCCGCCATTTGAATTTTAGGAGCGTCCGCCTCCGCCAGCTTTACCCAACCGCCAAAAGTATATTCTCCGCTGCCTTGCTGCTGAACAATGGAAGCCACGTTCAAACTAACCGCACTGTATCCCTGTTCCCGTCCGGTCACCAGCACGCTGCAATCATCTCCGTCCTGTGACTCTTCACTCTCTTCAAGAGAACAAGTTCCGCTAGAGACAAACGGACTGATTCCCTCTTCAAAAGAACCGTTTTCCAACAAATTGGGAGAATCCGCGTAAAGAACAAAGGAAAATGAACTTACAGAAAGTATCATAATAACCGCAAGTATAATTGAAATAAATTTTTTCAAAAAAAGTATTCCTCCTTTTCCTATTTTTTGTTTTATTGTATCATAAGGATCGCTGTATTTCCATTGCGAATCTTGCGCAAAAGAAATCATATATACAAATTATTTACAAACCTAAAGAATCAGGAAGGTTGCCTATGATAGTACCTAAAAAAAAGAGCCGCTTACGCGACTCTTTTTTTGATTTTATTGTTCTTCTTTTTTCCGTCTGGCTACCACTACCAATACCGCCGCTGCCGTAACTACCGCCACGATCAGCCCTATCGGCAGAA
>CAJKLB010000071.1 GCA_905200615.1 uncultured Selenomonadales bacterium
TTTTTTCCATTGTATTCTTCTTTGTTTATAATAGACATCCTTTTCTTTCATAGCAACCAATTGATCACAGCATATAAAAAAAGTTCCCTGCTTAACAATCCTGTAATATTTTACAACGTGCGCACAGTGAATTACAATAATAACAGTAACAAAAAAAGCACACACCAAAAAAGCATAGATACCCATATAGTCCGGTACATAATTTTTAGAAATAAAAAAGCACGCCACACAAAGAGCGCCCAAAAAAATCGCCTGTGCCAAAAAAATCCATTTATTTTTTAAATATTTGTCTTTCAGGTCTTTTTTAATGTTTGCTCTTGTAAGAATTTCTTTTTTCATTTTATTCACCTCAAAAAATATCGTAGCCTATGAATTTCAAAATTTAAAATTTTTTGCGTACCGATTTTTTAATATTCCCAACCAACTTAAACGCGATACAAGCATTGATACAATAAAAACCACAGCATGACATTATTATTTGTACAGCTCATTTCTCTCCGTAAACGGCAGCTTTGTTTTTTCCGCAACGAAAAAAAGCCCAGATATGCATGCACAAACCTAACACTCAGCAATATTCCGCATCAAACTTATTAAGTTTTATTGCGCGTAAAAGAAAAAACATGATATAAAAAGGACGGAAGTACTACCGTCTCATCAAGCGTTTTTCTATTGCCCGGTTATTCCTGAATAAAATTTCGACAACAAATTCTAATAATTGCTTTTTTCACACTAAACGCTCCGTCTTTCTTATTCCTTTCCGCTAAGCAAAAATGCCTCTTGAAGAGGACCTTTTGTTAAAATCCATTTTGTTCTACTTGGGAAGCTGCCATTGCACCGCATTTCTTCCATGCGCAGTTAAAAATTCATTGGTTTTTGAAAAATGCCGGCATCCGAAAAAGCCGTTATAGGCCGAAAGAGGGCTGGGATGTGCGCAGGAAAGAATCATGTGCCGGGGATTCGTGATCAGGCTCTGCTTTGCTCTGGCGTTTGCTCCCCAAAGCAAAAATACCGTAGGCTTGGCTTTTTCATTGACGATCTCAATAATTCGGTCTGTAAAGATTTCCCACCCCATACCTTTATGACTGTTAGCGCAACCCTCGCGCACCGTAAGCACAGTATTGAGCAATAATACGCCATCCTGTGCCCAAGCCGTGAGCTCGCCATGCTCAGGCGGTCGAATCCCTAAATCATCTTCAATTTCCTTATAAATATTTTTCAAAGACGGAGGCGGTTCCACCCCTCGTTTTACCGAAAAGCAAAGGCCATGTGCCTGACCATAGCCATGATATGGATCCTGCCCTAAAATCACTGCTTTAATTTGACTCAGCGGAGTATATTTTAAAGCATTAAAAATATCATACATGTTAGGATATATTCTTCGTGTTGAATATTCTTTTTTTAAAAACTCACGCAATTTGAGATAGTATTCCTTTTGAAATTCTTCTTTCAGCAGCTCATCCCATTCGTTTCCTATGTGAACCATTTGTTTTCACCTCATTCGTATTTTACCGCAAATAAAAAATTTTTTCAACATATTTTGAGAAATTTTGTAAATGCCTAAAATCGCACAAACGTTTTTTACAGATAAACCACGAATCAATATACCGGTTTTTCACATAAAATACCCGTCCGTCATCGGCTTTTCTTGGATATAGTAACAAGATACCTATAATTACACGAAAACAATCCAAAACAGCGAAACCGCAAATTCTTATTGCACTGATACTTTCTCAACATAATGGTAATTTACGTCGGCAGAATCAAATATTGTGCTCTGCTAAAATTATTTGTTTTTTCGCGTCAATTGGTTTTGCATATTGAACAAAAAAAATGAAGTGCCTATGTAGACACTCCTATTGGTGCGAATGAAGGGACTTGAACCCTTACGTCTATTGACACATGATCCTTAGTCATGCCTGTCTGCCAGTTCCAGCACACTCGCATTCTATTTAACGCCGATTATTATATGAAAGAACCGAAGATTTGTCAAGTATTTTTTATAATATTTTAGGCTGAGTGATTAACTAAATTTCTTTTTGTCCAAACATTGTAAGAAATCATTTTACCCGGGGGCCTTTCACAGGAAAGATTGTTTCAATTTACAAAACAAAGGAATAAAGATTTTTTGGCATTTATTTTTTATATTTCCTTAATCGCAGAAAAAGCAGTGCCGCCGCAAAAGCGAATACAGCGGCCAAGCCAAAAAGCCAATGGCTGAAAATATTGATGAGCAGAATTATCCCCGCGAAAAACGAGAGCAACGCACCGATGCTGAAGCTTCTGCGCAGACGGCAGAGGCAACTATACTTTTCTTTTTTTTCTTTGGAAATTTCTTTTTCACAGGCGGGAGGAATCATACGTTTTTATCCTTTCTCTTTTCAGGAATTTGGGCGAATATTACCGCACATAAAACGATTGCGCAGCCGATATATTCCCGAAGCGTCATGACCTCATTGAGGAAAATCGCAGCGGCGGCCACCGCGAAAACCGATTCTAAGCTTAAAAGCAAGGAAACCACTGTAGGGTTAGAACCCTTTTGCGCAAGAATTTGAAGCGTATACCCAACGCCTGAAGAAAGCACGCCCACATAAAGCAACGGCCACAGGCACTGCCCGATGACTTCAAGCGACGGATTTTCAAAGAAGAAAGCGCCCGTGCCGGAAAAAACAGCGGCGACGGCGAACTGCATGAAAGAAAGCTGCACGCCATCTACTCGATTGACAAAATAATCAATAACCAAAATATGCAGCGCGAAAATCAACGCGCACAACAGTAAGTACAAATCATAGCGGCTGACGCTTAAGGCCGTTCCCTCTTCAACGCAAAGCAAATACATGCCTATAACGGCAATAACCACACTTATCCAAACAAAAGACGTTACTTTTTTATTTAAAAAAATTCCCAGCACCGGCACAATTACAATATATAAAGCCGTAATAAAACCACCTTTGCCGCTCTCGGTTCCGCCCAGCCCCAGTTGTTGAAGAACGGAGGCGACCGCCAAAATGATGCCGCAGCAAAGCCCTCCTAGAAGCAAATCTTTTCTATACTGTTTATCAGAAAGCGAAACGCTGATATTTTTAATCCCCTTGGAAAAGCCAAGCGCCGCAAGAATCAATACGATACAGCCGATTACCGAACGCAGCATATTAAATGTGAACGCGCCCATTCCTGCCGCCGCGCACTGCGATTGGGCCGAAAAAGCGGCGCCCCAAATCATGGCCGTTACGATAGGAAATACCGTTTGTCTTATTTTATCCATCATAATAACTTTTCTTTATGCCGCCGGTATATTCTCTGTGGGAGCGGAGGGCTGTTCTGTTTCCGCAGGAGCCGTGGTTATCCTATTTTGCGTCATTGCGGGACTCCCGTTTTCCGCTGAATACTCATAATACATCATAATTGCCGGAATTTCAATATTTTTATCGATTGCTTTTCTTACTTCGGCAATTCCTAAAGGAGTAGGTTCCCCTCCGATTTCAATAGTATAACCGGGAAGCTTGTACTCATACATAAACCAGTCCTTTAATCCCAGATGGGAGTAATCCGACGGCTTAGCCGTATCGGCCACCAATCGATAACCGTTGCTTTTTTTCATGGCATTGGCAATCTCGCGGCAATGCTCCTTAAAGCTTCCGGTTGCAAAGAAGCCCCAGTACATCAAATTGCCGTAGGAATGATAGCTTACCAAGGACTTAAAGTTCTTTTGCCAGCACAGTTCTACGATAAGCCGCGCTTCTTTGGCATCCAACGCCTCATAGCCGGGAAAATTTTCACTCATCGGAACATCCTGTAGAATAGAGCTTCTTTTCGGCCCGAAGCCATAATTCTGGTTTAAATCCTGTCCGATGCCGTTGGCTTTCCAAAGCTCATAGCTGCCGTCTTGCAGCATTCCGGCCTGAACCGAACGTGTATAGATCTCCTGAACCGTATTTTGATATTCCTGCGGTACGGAGCTGAGCCCTTTGATGCATAGTTCAACACCGTCAGGATTATGCATGGGAACAAAATAAACCGTACAGGAGCGCAGCAGCTCGGCATAGGACAGATCCTTGTAAAAGCTGGTGTTCATGTTGGCGCAGTAGCGTTCGATGGTACGCATTAAGATCAAAGTGTTGCCGTACTCCCGGGCATGAGAAGCGCCGAGAATCAAAATTCTGTTTTGATTCTCGGGGTTCCCCATAATGATAATGGGAATTTCCCTGCCAAATACTGACGTGCCTAAAGAAGCGCGTGTAAGATATTGGGGATAAGTTTGTATCAGCGCGTCTACATCCGCCATCATTTCTTCATAGCCGTAATATTGACTGGCCGTGGATACAATATTGCCCGTATCCGCCGGCTTTACGCTTTTGGGTGTAGGCACAGGGATAGGCGTGGGCGTGGGCGACGCCGTTTTTTCCGGCGCAGGCGTTGGGGTTGGAGAAAGCGAAGGGGAAGGCGAAAGCTGCACCGGCGAGGCCGTAACCGGCACGGGCGTCCGGGGACTTTCGCTTTGCGTCGGCAGCGGAGCCAGTTCAGCAGAAGCCGGCTTGGCGCAGCCCACGGAAAAAATAAACAGAGTAAGAAGAATAAGAGCAAGAATTCTTTTCATTTTTTTATGTAAAGCAAACGTATTTAGGCGCAATCCTTTCCGGTAAAAGTCTATCCCCATAAAAGGTACTTGCATTATACCACAAAAACAAATTCCTTTCAATGGATTTTACCGGTATGGTGCAAATTTCCCTTTTTTCAAAAAAAAGGCCAGGAGAACGCCAAGCATTCTTCCCGGCGATTTATCTTTACGGTGCAACTATCCGAAAGGTTCGCGGCGATCTTCTATAGGCGTCGTCTTCACGCATTTCTGCAAACTGTCCCGCGTTATAGCTCTGCCGAATAAAATATGTGTATAGTGACCGTGAAAGATCATTTATATTTTCCTAAAAAGGCCGGGAGAACGCAAAGCATTCTTCCCGGCAATTTATCTTTACGGTACAACTATCCGAAAGGTTCGCGGCGATCTTCTATAGGCGTCGTCTTCACGCATTTC
>CAJKLB010000072.1 GCA_905200615.1 uncultured Selenomonadales bacterium
GACTTTTATATAAAAATAAAAATGATGATAGCATAATTCGGCAAATTTTTAAAAGTTGTTTACAAAAAAGCCTTGTCCTGTTACACTATATACTATAGCAGGCGTTGTTTCCGTATTTTTTTCATTGGAAAAGACTAAAAATTTTTATATAAAATGATCCCTTAAAATGCCGGAATATAAAAAATGGGGGTTATATTTGCGTGGGAAACGGATGCTTGATTTTGTTTGATACGGGAAGTGAATTCTTTGCATAAATTATATCCATGGAATATTTTAAAACGAATGGCGGCGATCGTTCTTTTGTTTCTGCTGCTGTGCGTGAATGTTTTTGCTGTTTATGAAGATCGTTCTACCGGTACTTCGCTGGAGATTACCGCGGCGGGCGCCATTTTAATTGATTTGGATACGGATAGTATTCTGTATAGCAAGAATATAAACGAACAGTGTCGGCCCGCGAGCTTGACAAAAATGATGACGCTGCTGGTAGCCTATGAGAATACCAAGGGCAGAGAGGATGAATATATTACCGTCACGCAGGAGATGACTGACGTTCCCGACGGAAGCTCCAACGCGGGACTGGCAGTGGGCGATCGGATTACGATTCATGATTTATTTTACGCTATGATGCTGCCCAGCGGAAACGATGCGGCAAAAACACTTTCCTACGCGGTTAGCGGCAATGAGGCGGCGTTTGTGGAATTGATGAACGCCAAAGCGCAGGAATTGGGCATGAAGGATACGCGATATGCCAATACGCATGGCTTTGATGAAACCGGTCATTATACCACTACATATGACCTTGCTTTGCTGGCGCATACCATTTCGGAAATTCCTGATTTAGTAGCTGTTTTTTCCAGCTATCGGTATACTGCGGTTATTTATCGGGAAAAAGAGCAGCTCACGGAAAACGATGATCAAACTACCGGGAAAGCGGAAATTACTTTTTATAACACCAACACCATGCTGAATCCTAACAGAGCTGAATATTTAAGCGGCTTAAAGGGAATAAAAACGGGGTATACACAGCTGGCGGGGAACTGCTTAGCCAGTTATTATGAAGGAAACGGGCGTCGGCTGATCGTTGTGGTCACGAATGACCAGCAGGCACGGCGTGACGCGGATACGAAAACATTGATTGATTATGGCCTTAACAGCTTTGATACGTTTGACCTTGTAGAGGTTTTCGGCGCGAAGACGTATATTGTGGATGCGGCAAATGCTGATGCGGCCGATGAATCTAACGGCCAGCTCACGCTTTATTTGGAAGACGCGCCGGAACCTAAATTTATTACCGTAAGCAAGAGCGACGGTACAAAAATCCGTGCGCTTCAGGATATTGTTACCGTACGTAAGCCGGCGGTAAGCGCACCGATCTTTTCAGGTGATTATGTAGGAAATATCGAGTTTGTTTATAACGGTGAAATTATCTATACCGCTCGCGCGCTGGCTTCCCGTGATATTGATGCCGATATTCAAAGTCCGGCGGATTTGGTTTCTTTGGGAATTAAAGGTAAAATCCGCGTTTCCTTTGCCTTTTTAACCGAACAATATTTTTTGATTCCCGCAGTATCAATCCTTGTGCTGGCCGTGTTGATTATCGCTTTTGTTACCGTGAAAAGAAGACAGGTTTCCCGTGTGCGGTCTCGGCAGAAAAATGTGTTGGGGCGTCGTCAAAAGCGCCGCCGTCCCGGCGATCGTCCCGGCAACCGGACGATGCTGTAATAAAAATAAAGATCCCCGTATAAGCAGACTTCTCATAAGGAAGTCTGCATTTTTATTCCAATAAATCTTTATAATCTATTCCGAAAACTTTTACAAAGGCAACTATTTCAATATCCGTAACAAATCGCATTCCAGATTCTATTCTTTGTATTGCGTTTTTATCAATATCAATTCCAACCAACTGCATTTTATCAGCCAAGGCTCTTTGAGAGATTTTCATTTTTAACCGAAATTTTGCTATATTTTTACCACAAAGATTGTTTAATCCTTCATTTGTTTTGTTTATAAACATAAAAATTTTCTCCTTATTGACATCTAGTGCTTGTCAACAAGAAAATTGTATGCTACAATATCTTTAAATATGACATTTAGTGAATGTCAAATATAGGAGGAATTATTATGAAAAAATTGTTAGCCATCATTATTTCTGCGGTATTGTGTTTGTCTCTATCCGCGTGCATCTATGACGATACGCCAACAAAAGAGCAGGGCGAGCAATCTGCCGAAACATCAATCGAAAGCAAAGAGGATACATTTGGGCTTAATGAAACTGCCGTGTTTGATAAATTAAAGTTTACTGCCAGTGAACTTAAAGAATCAGCAGGCTCGGATTTCTTTACACCTGAAGCGGGAAAGGTTTTCGTTGGTATAAAGTTCACTATTGAAAATGTATCAAATGAAGAACAATCTGTTAGTACACTTTTGCTTTTTGATGGTTATGTTGATGACATCAAATGTGACTATTCACTAAGTGCTGCTTGTGTATTTGATGAAGGTACACTTGATGGCAGTATCGCACCCGGTAAAAAATTAGTTGGTTGGTATTCATTGGAAGTACCAAGTGATTGGTCAAATATAGAATTAAATGTTCAGTCTACTTGGTTGTCCAATAGTGTTGCAAGATTTGTGTTTACAAAATAAGTGAAACATAATTCTTGTACATAATATCCTTTAAGGTTGCATATACAAAAGCGACAGTCGATTTTGACAGGCTGAGCCCGATGAATTTCATCGGGCTTTAAAATATACTTATGAGTAGTGTCCGCAGCCGCGGGGATTTTCATTTGTAAAAGCCCTGTTTTCACCGCGAAGACAGGGCATTTTTATAGGCGGATTCCCTTTGTTTTAACAGAGGGAATTTTTGATTTTTGGGCATATTTCAAAAATAGAACTTTTACGCTATTATTCGTGCAAGGAAAAATGTATAGGAGGCAGAATTATTTTTTAAGGAGATGAAAACCATGGAATTAGTTTTAAAACTGGAGGGGGAACTGGATCACCACAGTGCCGAATCCATCCGGCGAAAGCTGGATACTGAAATTTTAAAAAGCGGAGCCGACGTAATTATATTTGATATGAGCGGCCTGACGTTTATGGATAGCAGCGGAATCGGGGTTTTGTTGGGCAGATACAAGCTTTTTGCCACAAGAAAGCTTTACATAACCTCACCTGCCGAAAGCATTGATCGGCTGCTGAAAATGTCCGGTATTTATTCGGTAATGCCAAAAAGGGAAAGGAGGAACAGCAATGAAAAACAGCGTAATTATAAAATTTGAATCCCAGTCGGTAAATGAAAGCTTTGCGCGTATTGCGGTATCGGCTTTTTTGGCGCCGCTGAATCCCACAATCAATGAGCTTGCCGATATAAAAACGGCGGTGAGTGAGGCTGTAACCAATGCTATTGTGCATGGCTATCGCGATACTTCCGGAATCATTGAGATGAAAATCAATATTGACGGGGAATGGGTGAGAATTGAAATTATTGATGATGGTTCCGGCATTGAGGATGTGGAAAAAGCGCGGCAGCCTTTTTTCACTACCTGCAGCGACGGAACCCGATCGGGCATGGGCTTTATGGTAATGGAAAGCTTTATGGATGAACTGCATGTGGCTTCAGCGCCGGATGAGGGTACCAGGGTGGTTATGAAAAAACGGATCAGGGTGAAATGATTTGAAATGGGAAACCGAAAATACCAAAGAATTGATTGTGCTTTCGCAAGGGGGAGATTTAAAGGCACGGGAACAGCTGATCAATGAGAATGCTCCGCTGGTAAAATCGATTGTGCGCAGGTATTTGGGGCGCGGAGTGGAATATGATGATTTGTATCAGATTGGCAATATGGGCCTGCTTAAAGCGATAGCGGGCTTTAATACGGAGTTCGACGTGCGTTTTTCCACCTATGCCGTGCCGATGATTCATGGGGAGATCAAGCGTTTTATTCGTGATAACAATACGGTAAAAATGCCGCGGTCTTTAAAGGAGATGCAGCAGAAAATTCGTTATTGCCATCAGCAGCTTTGTTTAAAGCTGGGGCGGGAGCCGGGTACTTTGGAAATTGCGCAGGAACTGAATTGTGAATTGGAAGAAGTCCTTTTTGCTCTTGAAAGTATGAATACCTGCGCGTCCTTGGATG
This sequence comes from uncultured Selenomonadales bacterium, assembly GCA_905200615.1. GTDB lineage: Bacteria > Bacillota > Clostridia > Christensenellales > QALW01 > UMGS1322. The sequence continues at coordinate 4,137 of CAJKLB010000072.1, forward strand.
AGCCGTCTTATGAAGATGGCAGTGCAACGGCCATGGATCTTTTGGAGGATAAAAGTGACCGTGCCGCTATTTGGGATAGATTAGCGTTGCGGCAGTGCTTGGAACAGCTGGAAGAACGGGAGCGGCAGATCATTCTTTTGCGGTATTATAAAAATTATACGCAGGCGCGTATTGCGCAGTTAATGGGAATTTCGCAGGTCCAGATTTCAAGAATTGAGAGCAGAACGCTTGAAAAACTGCGCAAAAAAATGCGATAAAACTTAAAAAAGCGTTTTTTTTTCGGGCAAACACGGCGGCATGAAAAACACCGTGTTGCTTTCGTGTCATCCGCTCTATTCAAAAGCCGGTGAAGCACAAAAACCCGGCTCACTCACCAAAGAGGAGCAAACTTTAAAATCCACACAATAAAGTTTTCGTCCACCTTTTTCAAAAGGTGGTGGGGGTACCGGGGGAAAACTCCGGTTTATCCGCTCTTTTCAAAAATCTGTGAAGCATAAAACCCCGGCTTACTCACCCAAGAGGGGCAAACTTAAAAATCCACACAATAAAGTTTTCGCCCGCCTCTTACAAAAGGCGGTGGGGGTGCTGGGGGGAACCCC
>CAJKLB010000073.1 GCA_905200615.1 uncultured Selenomonadales bacterium
AAATATTTCACCAAATATTATTAAAACGATAGAAAATGAAGTAATTTGTTATTAAGAAATTCTATTAATCAAAATATTCTATGATAATTAAAAAATAAAAAGTGAGATACTATAAAAGCAAACAGTTGAATTTTATCCGACTGTTTGCTTTTACCTTTCAAAAAAGTTGAAAAAGCTCTCTTTCATATCTCTCGAAAAAAATTTTTCAAAGGTTTTATCGAAAGAAGATATAGTTGACAATGGCATCACAAAAAATAACAATTAAACTAACGCATAAAATTACACCGCTTTGCAGCAGCATTGCCAGCATAATACCGAACAATCCCAGAATCATGATCACTTTTATAATCAACGGAACAATAGACGGTACGTTTCTTTCCATTTTTTTTATAATACTTAACCGCTGTTGACGTTCTATTTCCTCCAGATCTTCTTCCGTGAGCTCTTTGTCATCATCTTTTGTTTCATCAACAATAATGACTTTTTCGTCCATTTTAATTTTCTCCTAATATTTTTTTTACTTGCTTATATATTTTTCTATGCGTTTCTTCCCGAGTACTTTCCACATTCATTACAAAAATTCGCTCCGGATATTTTTGGGCGGCTTCCTCAAAACCGATTTGCACACGCTGAAAAAATTCACGTCCGGCCTGTTCCATCCGATCTTTCTCATCCCGTCCTCCTTTACGTTCAAAAGCCGCGTTCGGCGCAAGCGCCAGCAGCAACGTGACATCCGGATACCGTCCGCTTATTGCAAAAGAATTAAACGCTTCAACCTTTGCAGGATCCAATCCGCGTCCGTAAGCCTGATAAGCGTATGTAGAATCAATAAATCGATCAAGGATCACCACTTTGCCGCTTTCCAGAGCTGGAAAAACAATCTGCTGCATATGCTGAGCTCTGGCAGCCTCATATAAAAGCAGTTCGCACGACGGAGACAGTTCCCTGTTCTCCGCGTCCAATAAAATCTCTCGGATTTTCTCGCCGATACGGCATCCCCCCGGCTCACGGGAAACTACTACTTCCCTGCCTTCTTTTATAAGTTTTTCCGCCAGCATTCTGATCTGCGTACTTTTTCCGCAGCCGTCGGTTCCTTCAAAAGAAATAAGAAAACCTTTCATAAAACAAACCTCATCTTACGCATTCTGTAAATATTGTACCCGTTTTTTTATTTTTTTGCAACATAATAATATTTCGCTTGCGCAAATTGATATTTTTGTATACAATATATACGTTATCTGCGTCTGTAGCTCAGTGGATAGAGCACCAGACTCCGACTCTGGGTGTCGTAGGTTCAACTCCTATCAGGCGCACCAAGTCGGAGCAGTCATTGCTCCGACTTTTTATTTTTATCTATCCGCTTTATCTTTTTACAAAGCCGTGTGATATCTGCAAAAACTTCGATTATGAATTTAAAATTATTTGTAAAATAGGGATAATAATATGAAATTAAAAAAAGCAATTTTTCACCCCATTAAAGCAATTCACTTAATATCTATATTTTTCTTTTCACTGCTTCTTACCTTTGGTACAGAATTATATTTTGTCTTTACCAATAGACGTACCAGCGTTCACAATTATACCGATTTTATAAATCTTATTCATTATTTCAGTACGAAGCATCTCTTTATTTTTTTCTGTTTTTTTATATTGCTCTTATTTGTAATTTATATGTTCGGACGCCGAATCGGAACCTTTGCTTATCGCTTCCGCTGGCTGATCGGTTTATTTATAATAAGTATCGCCGTTATTTTTGAAATAAACGGCTCTTCTATCGGTATCTGGCAAGAGCATCTTCCCGATCCGTCTATCGTTTCCGACGGAGTTCTTTTTGGCGTGAACCGAGGAATTCGCTCTGATGAATGGGCAGTACATACCCCTTTAACCTTTGCGCAATATTATTCTGATTTTTCTGTTTTTAACGATGTCCTCCGAACCGGCAGTAATATTGATATGTACATAGTATACGGTCAACCCGTTATGGATTGGTCCATTATCTTCAAGCCCCTGCAAATCGGTTATTTGTTTTTGAATCCGGCACGCGGACTCTCCTTTTATTGGATCGGCAAATTTGTATTGCTCTTTCTGGTTTCCTTTGAGTTCGGTATGCTGATCACAAAGAAAAATAAACCTCTTTCTGCTGTCTACGCCGCTATGATGCTTTTTGCGCCGGCCGTACAATGGTGGTTCGGCACAGTATTTTTTCCGGAAATTCTTATTTACGGACAAGGCGTAGTGCTGCTTGTATCCGTATATATGCATACAAAAAAATACAGGACACGTATTTTATGCGGACTTGGCTTTATCCTCTGCGGCGGTGCTTACTTATTATCTATGTATCCCGCATGGCAAATTCCTTTTTTCTATGTTTTTGCGGCCGTTATCGTTTGGCTCATCATCACCCGGCGCAAAGACTGTATGTTTGTTTTAAAAAAGGATTTACCGATTATTTTAGGAAGTTTTCTGTTGCTCAGTGCCGCAATTTTAATAATTGTTGCAAGATCATGGGACACTATCAAGGCGGTTATGAACAGTGTATATCCCGGGGAGCGCATGGAAACAGGCGGAATGGGATTAGGTGTTCTTTTCGGATATCCCGGTAATCTGTTTCTTCCTTTTACCTCCGCAAATCTTCCCGGTAATCAATCAGAAGCATCGCAGTTTTTTGATTTATTTCCTATGGGAATCATCCTTTCCATTCTGGTATTTTTTAAGGACAAAACAAAGGATAAGCTGTTGATTATCCTTTGGATCGTTCAGCTTTTTTTAGGAACGTATGTAATATTGGGATTCCCCGCCGCTTTATCTAAGCTTACGCTTCTGAGTAATTCCCAGGCTGCACGCGCCTGCATTACAGTAGGCTTTATTAACATATTGCTGCTGATCCGTTCTCTTTCGATTTGCCAAAAGAGTCTGAAACTCGGTATTGCGCTTCCTTTGGCGGGCATTTTATCCGTCGCCATTGCTTATTACAGTAAGCGCTATCAATACGGTGATTATTTAAATAAAGTGTTCCTGGTTATAATTATATGCGTACTGTTTATACTGTTCGCCTCCGCGCTGCTGTACAAACGTAAATATATGAACCGCGTTTTTTGTATTGCCATATGTGTTACTATGTTCATTTGCGGTGCTTTTGTAAATCCGGTTCGCAAGGGAATCAAAGTTTTAGAGGATAACCGCCTCGCGCAGGCTGTACAACAAATTCAAAAAGAAGATGGGGGTCTTTGGATGTCTGTCAATTCAAACAGCTTTTTAGACGGCAATTTTCTTGCTATGAACGGAGCTCCTACGGTCAACGCCACCAACACCTATCCCGATCTTGATTTTTGGAAAAAAATTGATCCTTCTTTGGAATTTGAAGACACCTACAATCGATATGCGCATGTTTTAATCGATATCATTACCGACGAGCCTACCTTCTTTACCCTGGAAAATCCGGATATGTTTAAACTTCATCTGAACATAAACGATATCGACTTGCTCGGTATAGATTATATTATGTCTCCCTCGGATCTTACCCAAATTGATTGTGAAGAATGCAGCTTTACGCTGATATATTCGCAAGAGCAAATCAGCAGAAAAATATACAAAGTAACCTATACAAATTAAACCAAATTTTGTTCTTTTGAATGCACGCAAAAATATTTTTAACGCTGTATGGAATAATATATACAAACTTCGGACTATCACAAAAGATTGCTGTAAAATAAAGAACTTGTCCTCTTTACACAAAAAAGCCATGGAAGGAAACTCCATGGCTTAAAATTTTCGACAAAGCACACTCTCTTAGCCGATAATACCATTCGCTCGAAAATTGTTGATTTTCGGACTGCAATCTGTCCTCGCCAATACCATCTGTTCTCTTAAAATCCGCTTGACAAGCGGTTTCTTGCTTACAAGGAGATTTACCCTACTTGTCGCCGGAAAAGCAAAATGCGGCTGAATGCCGCAAAAAAATTAAAATTCAGGTTTGTCTGCAAGCTAAAAGCCATGGAAGAGAACTTCCATGGCTTCAGTCTGTCGAATAACCCTGGATTTCAAGCGAGATTCAGGGTTAAAAAT
>CAJKLB010000074.1 GCA_905200615.1 uncultured Selenomonadales bacterium
AAATAAATAAATATTAAAAAAGTTTACAAATGAGGCCACTAAAAGTACTTGACAATTGTTTTTTTGCAGGATTTTTTGCAGTGAAAAAATATTATCCACAGCTGTGGATAACTTAGAGAATATCTGTGGATAAATATAGATATCCCATTAATAGGGCATAATAATTGTGGATAACTTTTTGACGAAAATTTCACTTATCCACAAGAAGATAAAAAAATACCGGAAAACAAGAGATTTTATGGTGGATTATTCTGTGCATTATTTTTCGGAGCGTTAGCGATGAAAAGAAGATTTTTTGCATTAAAAGAGGAAAAAGGTTGCTAAAAAATATGCATTATATATGCAAAAATAAATCATAAAACGGAGGAATCAATTTGTTTGAAAGAATCATGCAAGTAGTCTGCGCGCTGCTGCTGATTGGGGTAATACTGACTTCACCGATCAGTGCGGCCAGAAACCAATACAGTGAATGTCTGGCTGATTATCCGCTGCTGAATTTCGTTATTGTTCTGGATGCGGGACATGGAGGAGAAGACGGCGGTGCTATCGGTATTAAAACGTTGGTACGGGAAAAGGATATCAATTTATCCATCGTACAAAAACTTTCCAGATTATTTGAAAGCGCAGGCGCAACTGTGGTCCTTACCCGAAAGAACGAAAATTCTTTATGCGCGGGCAATTACAGTAAAATGGAGGATATGCAGGCTCGCGCAGCAGTCATTGAAGCATCCGATCCTTATATTGTAATCAGCGTGCATTGCAACAGTTTTCCGCAAAGCAAAAATGTAAAGGGTGCGCAGATGTTTTATTATCCCGGCTCGGAAACAGGGGAGAAACTGGCCGAATGCATTCAAGAAAGTTTAAAGAAAAATGTGGACGCGTCGAATGATCGCACGGTCAAAAATGAAGATTTTTATATGCTGCGTCATGGCAATTCTACGAATGTGATGATTGAATGCGGATTCCTTTCTTCTCCGGAAGAGGAAAAATTGCTTTGCGATGATAGTTATCAAGATATGCTGGCCTATGCTGTTTTTGACGGAACTTGCACGTATATAGCGGATATTCTTACACCGCAGAATATTTGATATGATTGCAAAAATTTTTAAAATATATTATAATCTTCTTATCTTTGTATAAGGAGATTTTTTTATGCGTGAAATCAGCTGTGAGAGGATAATAGATGCCGTTTTTAAGCTTTGTACACAAGCTTGTATTCGGCTTCCGGAGGATACGCTGGCAATGCTGAAAAATGCCGCGGAGAGGGAAGAGTCAAGCTACGGAAAGGCGAATCTTGAAATGGCTGTTGAAAATGCCTGTATTGCCGTAAAAGAAAATATGCCGGTATGCCAGGATACCGGCATGGTCACCGTGTTTGCTGAAATCGGTCAGGAAGTGCATATTACCGGCGGCGATTTTTATGAAAGCATTCATCAAGGCGTACGTAAAGCATATGTTCCTTTCCGAAAGAGCGTGCTTTCACCGCTTGACCGAAAAAACACGGGAGATAATACTCCGGCGGTGATCCATGTTTCTTTAGCTCCGGGTGATAAACTCAAGCTGGTGATTGCCCCTAAAGGATTCGGCAGCGAAAATATGAGCGCGCTAAAAATGTTAAAGCCGTCTCAGGGCATAGAAGGCGTAAAACAATTTATTATCGATACGGTCTCTTCCGCCGGAGCCAATCCGTGTCCGCCGGTGATTGTGGGAGTGGGAATCGGCGGAACAATGGAAAAAGCAGCGCTTATGGCAAAACATACGTTGGCGGTGTCTCAGCCTTCAACAGATCCTTTTTTAGCGAAAATGGAAAAAGAGTTGCTTCAAGAGATCAATCGACTCGGAATCGGTCCGCAGGGAATGGGCGGACGAGTGACGGCGTTAGCGGTATTTATAGAAACGTATCCGACTCATATAGCGGGATTACCCGTAGCGGTAAATATCCAGTGTCATTGCGCACGGCATTGCGGGGTGGAATTATGATGGAATTGAAGTTTCCTTTAACGGATCGAAATATATTGAAAGCGTTGCGCGCGGGGGATAGAGTGCTGGCAAGCGGAACGATTTTTACCGGCAGAGATGCCGCCCATAAAAAATTACAGGAAATGATTGCGCGCTCAGAGCGTTTACCGATCACGTTAGAAGGTCAGGCGATTTATTATACCGGTCCCTGCCCGGCGCCGGAAGGCAGACCGATCGGCTCCTGCGGCCCTACCACAAGCGGTAGGATGGACGCTTACGCGCCGCAGCTGCTGGATCTGGGGCAGGCGGTAATGATAGGGAAAGGGGAAAGAAGTCAGGAAGTAATTGAGGCTTGCCGACGCAACGGAGCTGTTTATCTTGCCGCGGCCGGCGGCGCGGGAGCACTGTTGGCGCAGTGTGTGGTTTCTTCGCGGGTGATAGCGTTTCCGGAATTGCTTTCTGAGGCAATTTATTGTTTACAGATACATCAGATGCCTTTGATTGTAGCCATTGATACCGAAGGGAATAATTTGTTTCAAATTGGCCGAAGCAAATATGCTTTAAAATAGTCGGATACTTTCAAGGCGCAAACCACATTTTTTGGACGGTGGAATTTTTGACATGAGAGAGAATCTGAAAAATCTTACGATCAGGGAAATCAAAACAGAGGAATATCATTTGCTTGAGGATTTTTTATATGAAGCAATTTTTATTCCTAAGGGAGCAGAAAGGCCGCCGAAAGAGATTATAAAAGAGAAACAGCTGCAAGTATATATTAAAGATTTCGGGAAGTGTAACGAGGATTATTGTCTTATAGCAGAATATAACAAAAAAGTGATAGGTGCTTGTTGGACAAGAATTATGAATGATTACGGTCACATTGATTATAAAACGCCGTCTTTTGCCATTTCCTTGTATGAAGAGTATAGAGGAATGGGAATAGGGACAAAACTCATGCAAACAATGCTGGAATTTTTAAAAAGCAAAGGATATCATCAAGCTTCTTTATCTGTTCAAAAGAAAAATTACGCGGTAAAAATGTATGAAAAAGTCGGGTTTGAAATTACGGATGAAAAGGAAGAAGAATATATCATGCTATGTAAATTATAGCTGCAAAGGTGAAAAATCCTCTTTTCTTTTTTTATAGCGCATATAGAATAGCATGCTAAAAATAAAAAGTCAACTCAATGAACAGTGTTCTAAAGGACAGTAATCAATAGAACATTGAGCATTGCGAAGGGCGAGAGAATTGAGAGAAGTTTATGCTTCTCTCTTTTTTTCTTGCCCTTTTTCTTTTTTATCCGTACATTCGTCAAAGCGATCTCCTTTTGCTACAATGTAGGCAAAGGAGGATTAAAAAATGGATAGATACATATATGATGAATCAAACGGCCTTTGGTACGAGCTTGACGGCGACTATTATATTCCTTGCATAAATCTCCCCGAAGAATATGAAAAACCTATCGGCATCTGGGGACGAAGACATCACGATTATATAAAGGAACACAAGAAAACCCTCTACACCAAACTAATGCTAAACGGAACATTGTTCACCTATCTCGCCGACATCAACACCCAAGCAGAAGAAATGTTTTCTGAGCTGGTAAAGAACCTGGCTGAAAAAGAAGGTGTAACCGAAAAACTCAAAGCAGAAAATCAAATGGAATGGGTTGGTCGAATGAATAATATCCGTAATCGAGCAACCGAAATTGTTAATGCGGATTTAATTTACACATAACAATATTAAGTGCGAAATTTGATTTGCAAAAAATACAAGCCGCTTCTAAATGAGGCGGCTTGTATTTTTATATGGTAAATGTTAAGTATTTTATGTTGAACTAAAATATCGATGAAAGACTTCGCTTTAACGAACAATAGAGGAGGCCTCATGGTTATTACTTATTATATCTGTCAATCATTCTAACAAAATCATCGTTTTTACGAAGAGCAACTATATGCGGATTTTGAGAACTCAAGATATATGATATGTGATGATTTATATTGTATAGTTTGTTGATTTTCTCCTGTTCGTAGATATTTTCTTTAACAGCTATAGCTTTAATAT
>CAJKLB010000075.1 GCA_905200615.1 uncultured Selenomonadales bacterium
TGCAGCGGTCAAAAGTTGTCCGAGTAAAATACGAGGGGAACAACTTTTGGGTACCGCAAGCCGGGCGTGTCACAGGTTCGAGTCTCTGCCCAAGGGAGCAACGTCGGAACGAGTTATGCTCGTTCCGATTTTTTGTATCAAGAAAACCACACGCTTAGCGTGTGGTTTCAGTCTGTCAAAAAAGCATCGTTTTTATGAAAATAAAAAGATACTTTTTTCGTTGCTTTGCAAATTTAACAGCATATTCAAAAAAATAAAGCTGTAATGTGGGCATTTTCTATGCCCACATTGCCAGCTTTTTTAAATTCATTGCAGCAAATTTTTGCCTTACCCAATTCTGCACTCTTGGTAGGCTTTTTAGGAATGTATACCGCATGGCGTGTTTTTCTTTCGCGTCTGCAAACACTCGCTCAATCGTCTGACTTCGCAGCGAATATATTTCTTTTCCTCTGTCGCTGTATCGGATATCCTCCGCTAAATCTATGTATTTAGACCATATGTGAACTGTCTTTTGATGATTTTTGCTGTTCGTGCATTTGTCACGGTAAGGACATTTCTCACAATCCTTGGGATTGCTTTTGAACTCTTTATATCCGTCCCTGTTTGTTCTTGAATAGGTTAAAACTTTGTTGTTTGGGCAAACAACACAATCATAATATTCATCATATACGAATTCATGGCTGCGAAAAAATCCTTTCTTTGTCATCGGGCGCTTGTAGGGCGTCATTATTTCTTTGCCGTCATCTATTACCTTTTTACATATCCACGGAGTTTTGTAGCCGGCATCCACCGCTACTCCTGCTATTTCCTCAAACTTTTCCTTACCTTCGTCATACACCTCATCAAACACTACACTGTCGTGCACATTACCTGCTGTTACCTTTGCTTCCAAAACAAAATTATGCTTATCACAAGCGGTATGTGTTTTATAGGCAAATTCCGCTTTGTGTTCTCCTTTATGAAAAAGTCCGCAGTCAGGGCCTGTTGTTGAAACTGTAATTTCTCTTGTTTCGTTGGCTTTTCCGTTGCTTTCCTTCAGTGGTTTCTTACCGTGAGCCTCTCTGTCTTCATTGATTTCTTATCTCAGCTTTTGCTCATAAATCCTCGCCGTGAATTCTGCCTGCTGTTTTCTCACCTTTTTCTTATCGGCGTTTGCTTTGATGTGTGTGGCGTCAATGAATATTGCCTTGGCGTCAACCATTCTTTTTTCTACTGCCTGCCAACTAAATATTTCTTCAAACAGCTTGTCCGGAAATCTTTTGGCAAAGGCATAACTGATTGTCGCGAAATGCGGTATCGGCGTATCTAAATTAAAATGCAGAAACTAGCGGTATGCTATGTTCGTTTCTATTTCTTTTATCGTTTGTCTTAACGAGCGTATGCCGAAAAGGTGCTGTAAAAACGCTATCTTTACAACGGTTACCGGGTCACAGCACGGTCTGCCGTTATCTTCGCAATAGTATTTTTCCGTCATTTCATATATATCATTAAAGTCTATTACCTTATCTATCTTTTTTAGCAAATGATCTTTCGGCATTAGACTTTCTATGTCGATTATCTTTATTTCTCCTCGCATATCTCGACTTTTTTCTAACATTTCTTCCACCGCCTTTTCCGTATATACATTATACCTTTTTGTACACAAAAAAGCCATCTAAAGCTTTCCTTTAGATGACCTTTTTTGACAGGCTGAACTCAAGATTTCTGCAATCTTGAGTTTTTGTTGTTTTTACTGAAACTTAAAATATACGAAAATTTTTACCGGTTATCCGAAAATATACCGGAAGTAATCGGTATCTAAAACTCCGGCGCAGTATTTGATTTTATTAGATACGATAGTTTTTATACTGGATACATATCCTTCCGGAATCACAGTGTTTTCATTTTTAGGAATAAATTTGTTTTTAGACGCGTAATAAGTGCCAAAATCTGTTTTCCAGTCATAGTTTGTGTTAAAAACAAGAGCAGGAGTATCGGAAAGCGCATCTCTTCCCGGCATAAGACGTGAATCAAATTCAGTACCAAATAAATTGGAAAGTGTAGGTAAAATATCAAGGCTGAAAGTGGGGGAATCCACCACGATCGGATCGTTTTCTTCCAAACATCCGCTCCAGAGAATAAGGCAAGAATGATCTCTTTGAAAATAATCGGTTACATTACTGCCGTATAACTCGGAAAGGTATGGCATATTATTGAGCGTACCGTCTGTATCCAAGCCGTAAGGGAAATGATCGGTAGAAAGACAAATGACCGTATTATCGGCAATGCCTTTCTTTTCAAGCTCGTCCACCAGATAGGTAAGGCCGTCTTCCAAATCAAGATTTGCAGCCAGATAGCCTTTCACGGTATCAGAGTAGGGAAGATCTTTCACTCTGTCCCAATGTCGATTTGTCATAGAGTTGCCGCTGCGGGAATATCCGCTGTGTCCGCTTACCGTCATATAATAAACATTAAAAGGCTGTTTATCAATATAAGTGGGCAAGGTTCCGCTGATCATTTCATAATCGCTTTGCGGCCAATAATTTTTTACGTATTGCTCCATACCGTTACCGTAACCCATGAATCCATCGGAATACCCGATATTATTATGGGTGATATTTCGGTCATAGTAGGTATAAGAATTGTTATGAAACGCTTTTCCGTAATAACCTAATCGATTCAGCTGACTTCCCATTGTATAATAGTTTAAATGATCAGCTGTATTTTTAAAAGATTTCCCGCCGTCGGTTGGTAACATTCCGAATATATTCTGGTATTCACCGCCGGTTGTTCCTGCACTTGCTGGCTGATAATAGTCCGTAAAATTAATTCCTTTTGTTGCAAGCCGATATAACGTCGGCGTAAGAACGGGATCAATGACCTCCGCGGAAAAAGCCTCAGCGGTTATCATAATCAGATTTTTCCCTTTAAAAAGTCCGGTATATTGATTTTGTTTGGATGGCGTAAGGGTTTGAACATATGCGTTGAGTGCTTTTATTTGATCTGAAGTATTTTGATTCAGCTTGTTAAAATCAAGATTTATAATGTTATCCTCATATACTAGAGGGTTTGTGGGAGTATCCGTATTTTCCGGCCCCTGTGTTTCCTCAATCTCCTCTATAATGTCAATGGAAATTTCCGGCTGTTCAAATGTAATATCCTGACCGAACATATTATTTTGAATATCCAGCCGTATGCCGGTTATCAGCCCGAAATTATTTACCGCGGATTGAAAGTTATATTGTGCACGATAAACGGGACCGTAAATACTGCTGGTAAGAACAATAATAACAGCGATAAGATAAGAAACAATAGATATACTGCCGGAAAGAATCCGTACTCTCGCTTGGCTTTGAAGCGCCGGAACCGTGCGCTTATTAAAAACGAGATAAAGGAAAAAAGGCAGTAAAAATAACAATATTACAAAAATTCCGCCCTGCGGAAAAAGAAGCCTTATTATTTCCGAAAAATAGGTTGTAATAACGCCTCCTGCGCCGCCTATTATTGTTTTGAGATCATAAAACAACTTGAATTGTTTATAAATTAAAAAATAAATGATATAAATAAAACCGGTAAAAAAAATAAAACAAGAAGCAATAATACGGTTAATTTTTTTCTTTTCAAATAAAGAGGAGAGTAAATATCCGATTTGTCCGTATGCTATACTGAAAAAAAGCATCACAAAAAAGCCT
>CAJKLB010000076.1 GCA_905200615.1 uncultured Selenomonadales bacterium
TTTTATTTATTTTTTTCATATTTACATCATATTTACATAAGGGAGGAATTTATTTGGAATTTAATGTAAACAGTCCGATTCTCTATCTGCTCGCGGCACTCGTCATTCTTTTTGTTATGGCGCAGTCCGTCTTTTTTTTAGCGCGCGCTCTGCGGCAGGCCAAACGGATAGGAATGGATAAAAAAGTGATTCATCGAACCATTGCCACCTCTGCCGTATTTACCATTGCTCCGGCAATAGCGATTGTCATAAGCGTTATTGCGCTGGCAAAAGATTTGGGAATTCCGCTGCCATGGCTGCGTCTGAGTGTAATCGGATCCCTTTCCTACGAAACCGTCGCCGCCACGAACGCCGAAAGCGCTATGGGGCTTGTGTTTGGGCAGGTAGAATCCTTAACGGCTTCCCAGTATGTTACCATTGCGCTGGTTATGACGATCAGTATCTCCGTAGGAATCTGGCTGGTCGCTGTTATCGGGAAGAAAATGCAAAAAGGGCTGCTCAATATTGAGAAGCGGGATAAAAAATGGAGTGATATCTTCAATAACGCGATGTTTATCGGTATGATCTCCGCTTTCTTGGGCTATGTATTTTGCGACGTTACCAAGCTGTTCAATCATGATACAAGCGGCTTAATTCCCGTAGCTGTCATGTTCGTTTCCGCCTTCATCATGGCGTTGTGCGGCCTATTGGTATCAAAACTTAAATGGCGTTGGATACAGGATTACGCTTTACCCATCAGTTTGGTAGCGGGAATGGCCTCTGCGGTTCCGATTACCGCATGGTTGGGTTAGAAAGGAGAAAGAGAAATGAAAGAGATAAAGAAAGAAGAATATATAGATTCTGTCCATAAAAGCGGAAGGATATGGAACCTTACCATGCTGGTTGTGATGCTGCTGTTTCCTCTGGCAGTCGCTTTGATATTCAAAGCCGTGCCGGACTGGCGCGGGCTTCTTTGGGGCCTTGTCGCAACCTTTCCCATGTACGCGGCCGTAAGCGTAGTAGAAGTCTTCACCTATATTCCCATGCTTGGCGCGGGAGGCGCTTATCTTTCGTTTGTAACGGGAAACATCTCTAATTTAAAACTTCCCTGCGCGCTGAACGCTCTGGAACAGGCCGGTGTAAAAGCCAATTCTGATGAAGGGGAAATCATTTCCACCATTTCCATTGCTGTATCCAGTATTGTTACTACTTTAATTATCTTAATCGGCGTTATTTTAATCGTTCCGCTTACACCCGTACTGAATTCCCCCGCGCTTGCTCCTGCTTTCGCGCAGATTTTGCCGGCGCTATTCGGTGGTTTAGGCGTCGTATTTGTTTCTAAGAATTGGAAGATTTCTATAGCTCCTATCCTTTTAATGCTGGCATTATTTATCTTTGTTCCGGCTATGAATGCCGGCACGGTCGGCATCATGGTGCCTGTCGGTGTGGTATTTACCTTAATTGTATCTCGCATTATGTATAAAAAAGGATGGCTGTAAAAAGGAGGGAAGCACTATGACCATATTTTTCATTTTGTTAGGGTTCGTCCTTTTATTGGCGGCAGTCCTTCTTATCCGCACAGCAATGTTCCGTCCTAAAACAGAAATCGTTCCGCAATCGGAAGAAATTGATTTTGATCGGGATCGTACTGTCTACACATTAAGTGAGCTGATCAAATGCAAAACCGTATCCTATCGGGATAAAGCCCAAGAAGACGACGCCGAGTTTGAAAAATTGATAGCAAAACTTCCGGAACTTTATCCGGCGGTTTTTAAAGTATGCAGCTTTACACGGTTAGAAGACCGAGCGCTGCTGTTTTTGTGGCGGGGAACCAGCCAGGACCAACCTTCTGTTATGATGGCGCATTACGACGTAGTTCCCGTGGAAGAAGAGAACTGGGAAAAACCAGCTTTTGAAGCGATAATAGAAAACAATGTGATGTGGGGACGAGGAACACTGGACACGAAGGTTACCCTGAACGGCATACTCTCAGCCGCTGAAACACTGATGCAAAAAGGGTTTGTGCCCCAAAACGATATTTACTTTGCTTTTTCCGGCGGCGAGGAAATTAACGGTCCGGGAGCGGCGCACATTGTAGATTATTTTGAACAGCATAAAATTACGCCCGCTTTAGTAGTAGACGAAGGCGGTGCTGTAGTGGAAAACGTCTTTCCCGGTGTAAAACGTCCCTGCGGTCTGATCGGTATCGCAGAAAAAGGAATGCTGAATTTGGAATATCAAACGGCAAGCTCCGGCGGTCATGCTTCCGCTCCCAAAAAACATACGCCGGTGGGAATCTTGGCAAAAGCCTGCTGCAAGGTGGAAAGCCACCCCTTTCCCGCGCATATCACGAAGCCGGTGGCGGAAATGTTTGATATTCTCGGCAGACATTCCTCCTTTATGTATCGGTTAATTTTTGCAAACCTTTGGTGCTTTCGCGGATTGCTGGATATCCTGTGCAAAAAAAGCGGCGGTGAACTAAACGCTTTAATGCGTACAACCGTAGCTTTTACCCAAATGGAAGGCAGCAAAGCCGCCAATGTGATTCCTCCCACGGCTTCTATGATATCCAATATCCGTCTGAATCCGCAGGATACTATAGACGGCGTTATGCAATATATTACAAAAACGATCGATGATGACCGTGTAACATTAAAATCTGTTCACGGTATGAATCCAAGCCGGATTTCCGAAACAGGGTGCCAGGCATGGAATAAAGTTGCCTTTGCGGTAGCCGGCACATGGCAGGGATGTCTGGTTGCTCCCTATTTAATGGTACAATGCTCCGACAGCCGTCATTACGGCCGGATCTCAAACCATGTATACCGCTTTTCGGCCATGGCGCTAACAAGCCAAGAACGGGCAACCATTCACGGAAACAATGAGCGTATCCGACTGGAAACGATTCATCGCGCTGTGGAATTTTATATCCGATTAATGAAACAATGTTAAAATAATAAGAAGCATTCATATCGCGATTCTAACCACCCCTAAAACGGATAGACTGAAAACCCCTAAAAGGGCATAGGAAAGCCAGCGTCTAAAAGACGCTGGCTCCAGTCTGTCGAAAAAGTCCAGTATAAGCTGGGCTTTTTTGCATAAATAAGGTATA
>CAJKLB010000077.1 GCA_905200615.1 uncultured Selenomonadales bacterium
TATTTACCTGTATCATTCGGTTTCCTCCTTATAAAGTTGCTGTATCAGGGAGATCGGCTTTTCCGCAGAAACGCCTATTCTTCAACGATATTTTGAAACATGTGGCAAAAAAATTTCTTTTTGCGATCAAATGCATTCAAACGGATAATGGATTTGAGTTTACCAACGAGATGGGAAACAGTAAGAACAAACGCTTACTTTGTTTGAACAAAACTTAGCAGAGGGGGTAATCCGGCACAAAAAGATCAAACCCTTTATCCCTCGGTATAACGGCAAGGTGGAACGAAGTCATCGTAAGGATAATGAAGAATTCTACGCATGCCGCAAATTTTATTCATTTGCCGCTTTTGCCTCATAGCGAGCTATGAGGCAAAAGCGGAAATTTCCCCACGATTTCTCTCAACCGGCGGTCTCCTAAAGATATTCTTTCCCCAATCTGTAACACATCATTGATAAACCTTCACTTGCAAGAGCTCCGTTTCAGCCAGAATATGTGCAGATGGATAAAAGAGATTGGACCATGCCAGTTTTCAATTTTATACGATTTAAGGCACGCTTCGAACAGTACGGTACAAGTTCATCAAACCCTATACACCGAGAACCGTAAGATTGAGCGCAGCCAACGCAAAAGCAATGAATATTTTTACACATACTTTTTGTTTTTTCGATGCTTTGAAAAAGCAGCTTGTTGTTTACAGTGGAAAATATAATAGTTTTCTTATGCGTTTCTCGGAAGTTTTCTGCCGATTCCGTTAAGGGCTTTGTGAAACGGGATGAACTTCTCTAATTTTGTAACATATTATTGATAAACTTATGTTTTGGACAATATTTCTTGTTTTAACGTTTCAAATTCTTCCATGGTAATATTTATGTAGTAATTTGTGTTAACGGAAGCTGGCGCCTCATAGCTGTAAGCATTAATTCCTACCTCTAAAATAGGCAGCTTCAGGTCAAATTCCCCTTGCTTTTCTATTGCATTATTCAGGCGAGAAAAAAGATTTTGAATTTCTATATCTTTCAGTATGACGGATTTTGAGGTAAAATCCTCCTCATCGTTACAATAGATTGAGGCGGAACCATCTTCGTACTTATCAAGAGAAAGAAATTTTTGTCCGTTGCCTGCTGTGTTGGTGAGAGTCAAGGTCAAGGAGAATGACGTATAACTGTTAAATTGCTGAAAGAATTTTTTAACTTCATCCTGAGTCTTTTTATTTTTATAAAAAAGAATCAATCGGTAAGTATCAGGCGTCAAACTTGGGGAGGCCATGTATTTGCTTTGGTAAGAAACAGTTCCCAGTGATCCGGAAACATATATGGGCATGTATGGAGAATTGATAAAGGAAACGATATTTTGCGCATATTCTTGTTTTTCCGGAGCCACTTTCTGCATATTATTCATGCCTAATAATGATTGCCGCTGCTCAAAGGAAAAACTTTTTACCTCGTTTAGCAAAGATTCATAGATTTTTTGGTCGTATTCTTTATTTCCTACGCAGTTTACCGTAAAGCTTTCAGGAGCCTGCGGCATTTTCATGTAATTTTCCTTATAGTTTTGATTGGAACTCAAATAGGTAATAATTTTTGCGTATTCCTCCTCAGTAAAGGCAATTTTTCGATAAAATTTTCTCCCCGTTTGGGAAATAAGCTGAATATCCGAATAATAATACTGATTATAAGAAGGAGAGGTATAGTAGCCGTTGGCTACTGTGCGGTTATAGGCATCCTCCACCATTTTGCAGATTGCCAGATCATCAATTATGATATCCTGAACCATCAGGCTCTCATAGGTAGGCGTATCCGTAGAAATCTCTACCAGCTGTTCGCTGTTGCGGAATCCTGAAACCTCGATTTTTTTGTTTTTCAGAATTTGACAGGAAGCAAAGATACCAACAAATATCATAATGTTGAGGAGCACCAGTGCTGCTAAGGAAACAGTAGCTCGTTTTAAATTGCGCAGTTTGCGCGTGGTGATCAGCTCATAAGCGAAACAGGCGATTACAACCAAACCGTAGAGAAAAATGATTGCCAGTGAAAAGCCATCGTTGATTAACAGCATCAGCGGAAGAAGCGAAACAGCCAATCCTACCGCAGTACGGTAAATATGCTGCAGTACGTTGCTGGGCGCGCTTTGCCCGGCGGCTTCACTTTTGCGTTTTTGAAACAGCAGAAGACCTATGCTCATTAAAAGAATACCGAAGCAAAGAGAATAAATACCTGCACCGACATGAGAGTACCACCAGGAAATATCATTGGAGGTAAAGGTTGAGATTAGAATATCCGCTGGAATACTATACTGCAAAGAGCCGAATATTCCAAAAGAGTGGAAGGTCATAAACGGCAAGAATGAACAAATCTGGTAGGTAAAGATAAATAACAGTACCTTGGGCAGAAAGAGAATAAGCCCGAATACGATCACGCAGGGAAAGTACATTCCCGTAATACTTACCGCAATGGTAGCTACGCCCGCAGTAATCAGGCATGCGGCAATGGTATTGAATAAAAGCAAAAGAATACTGGATAAGTTTACATATAAAAAGCTGCTGGCAGCGGATATCAAATAATACATCGGCAATGAGAAAAGTGCCGGAACCACAATGGCAATTAACATCCATGTCAGGGCGCCTGCTAACATGGAAAAATAAAGACAAATACGTGTATGCGGAACGGAATGGTAAAAATCACTGCGGCTGCGTTGGGTAAGGAAATTAAAAGCGTTAAAAATTAAAAGCGGAGTCATTACATAGAAGGCGAGCATATAAAGCATATTGAAATTACTGCCGTCTACAGTTAAAATACGGTCGTAATCAGTAATTTTTTCGGCCATTTGGATATCACTAAACACACTGATACACTGGATAACAGAAACCAGTAAAAACAGCGCGGTAAAGATGATGCCGATCGCAAGGCCTTGGCGTAAAGCTTCTTTATATAAATGTTTTGAAAATATTT
>CAJKLB010000078.1 GCA_905200615.1 uncultured Selenomonadales bacterium
ATGTATTCTTTAAAAATAGAAGAATTGTTAAACAAGATAAGGCGGGAGGCAACCGGTAAAAATTAAGGATTCGGGTAAAAGTGCATCGCATTAATATCAGGATATAAAGTTTTGTAAAAGTATATTAATGTATTGCAACAAAAAGGGCTAAGACGGAAAGCGTTATACTTTTTGTCTTAGCCTGATTTTTTTCAATGAGATTTAATAAGATTTTTATTGGATAAAAGAGGATTCATCAATGGGTGTCTGACTCAAGATTTCGGCGTCCTGCGTATAATATTTATAAAAAGCTGGCGCCGTATAATAATTTAATCCATTAATTTTGATTTCTCCTTTGCCGTATTCGCTTTGAAAAGTGGAACCCTCTTTTAACGCGACTACGATCGTAAGCTCATCGGTATCCTCAGCCTTGGGCAGAACATCGCCGGAAGTCCGGTCACATTTAAAAAGAGCAACTTGCTTTTTATTATCAATTTCACCGTTTTCATCCGCGTAATAAGATCCGTCATAATTTTCCGGCATTTCAGCATAGTAGAATTCTCCGGTTATCGTTAAAGAACCGTTCATAAATACGGCGTTTAACGCACCGTTTTCCTCTCGTAATACTTTTTTTACCGTAAAAATACCGATTTCCTCATTTTCTGCTACGGTATCGGAATCAAATATTGCTTTTCCGTCGGTAACGGGAGCCTCGGTGATACTCGGCTTTATCGTTGGATTTTGCGGACTGACCGAAGGCTCATTTTCCATACATGCGGTAAAGAGCATGGCAATCATTATAAAAACTAAAAATTTTTTCATAGAATCTCCTCCCGGTTGTTTTTCTTAGTATCTGCAGTATAGATTTAAAAAATTCTGGCAATGATAACAAAAACGGGAGGAGAAATTTTTATGAAAAAAAATAATATTCCCATCTGTGATCTTACCGCAAAAAATAATCCGGATGAAAATGAAATACACTATGTTATAAAAGGAGAGAGAACGAGATAATGGAAACTGCCGAACAAAAAAAATATAAAGAGTATGTAGCGCAAAAGGCTCCCAAAAGCAGATTGTTGTATGATTGCTTTAAGGCGTTTTGGGTGGGGGGATTGATTTGTGTGATCGGTGAAGGAATCAGTACGCTGCTTTTGAATTTTTTTGAAATGGAAAAAACAACGGCGGCGGCTTGGACATCCATTATCTTGATATTTTTAGGCGCGACGCTGACAGGCATCGGGGTGTATGATAAAATAGGAAAGTACGCCGGCGCCGGCAGTGTTGTTCCGATTACCGGTTTCGCTAACGGCGTTGCGTCGCCGGCTATTGAATTTAAAACGGAAGGTTATGTTATGGGGTTGGGAGCTAAAATGTTTGTTATTGCCGGTCCGGTGATTGTTTACGGCGTTTGTGCATCCACCTTGGTAGGACTCATCTATTATATAGTAACGAGGTTTATATGAAAAAAGGAAAGCAGACATTTTTATTTGAAAAAGGTGTTTATTTAAAAAGCGGAGCGGCTATCGTAGGAGAAAAGGAAGGCCGCGGACCGCTGAAGAATTATTTTGATATGATTCTTCAGGATGATAAATGGGGAGAAGACAGCTTTGAAAAAGCAGAGCGTAAAATGTTTAAAGAGGCGTTGGAAACCGCAAAACTGAAAGCCGGATTGAATAATGATACGGTAGATATGATTATCGGCGGAGATCTTTTAAATCAGATTATTTCCGCGTCTTTTGCTTCTAAGGATTACCCGATGCCTTTTTTGGGTGTTTACGGTGCGTGCTCTACCATCTGTGAATCCATGCTGGTGGGAGCCTGCTTCATTGAAGGCGGATTTGCGAATAATGTCCTTTGCGCCACCAGTTCGCATTTTTCCAGCGCTGAGCGGCAATATCGCTTTCCTCTGGAATACGGAAGTCAGCGTACGCCCACCGCTCAATGGACCGTAACGGGCGCCGGGTGCAGCGTTCTCTCTTCAGAAGAAGCGGCTATACGTCTGTGCGGCGGTACGGTGGGAACCATTGTGGATATGGGAATTAAGGACGCCAATAATATGGGCGCGGCAATGGCCCCTGCCGCTGCGGATACGCTTAGTGCGTTTTTAAAGGAAACGGGAACGCAGCCCAATGATTATGATTTAATTGTAACCGGAGATTTGGGAAAACTGGGAAAAGAAATTTTAATCGATCTTATGCAGCAGAAGGGGTATGATGTGTCAAAAGTGATTCATGACTGCGGGTGTATGATATTTTATCCCGATCAGGATATGGCTATGGGCGGCAGCGGCTGCGGTTGTGCCGCTACCGTGTTTAACGGGGCTATCCGTCAGGATCTGGAAGCAGGAAAACTCCGTAATGTGGTGTTGGCGGCTACCGGCGCGATGCTCAGTTCTACAAGTTCTTTTCAAGGGGAAAGTATTCCCGGTATTTCCTACGCGCTGAATTTCAGGAGGTGCTGATAATGAATTTTGTAATAGCTTTTTTAATAGGCGGATTGATTTGTGTGATTGGTCAGATTTTAATGGATAAAACTCATCTTACACCGGCTCGTATTATGGTAGGGTATGTCTGCCTTGGTGTCGTTTTGGGTGGATTCGGTATTTATGATATGCTTGTGGATTTTGCCGGCGCCGGCGCAACCGTGCCTTTGCTTGGCTTTGGGAATTCTTTGGCTAAAGGCGCAATAGAGGCGGTGCAGGAAAAAGGAATTTTGGGAATTTTTACAGGGGGCCTTACGGCTACCAGCGCCGGAATTGTTGCGGCAATTATTTTTGGATATTTAAATGCATTGATTTTTCAGTCACACAGTAAATAAAAATCCCCAACATATAGTATGCAAAGGTGAAGAAGGAGCACGAAAGAAAAAAAGGAGAAAGAAAAGAAAAAAAAGGGCAAAAAACGGTTGACAAAAGGGAA
>CAJKLB010000079.1 GCA_905200615.1 uncultured Selenomonadales bacterium
ATATTATTTTTTTATAGTTCTTTGTATTAACTTTACAATTTCCATAATAGGAATAATTGTAAAAGCCAATCCTATAGCAATTAGGAATTCTGTTATATTAATTTGCGTAAATTGAAACGCTGCCGCAATAGGATCTACAAACAAAATAACTGTGGTAAGCACAAATGATACCGTCATAGCTCCCCAAAGAACAGGGTTGTGTCCTTTGATTTTGAACAGGGATTCTCTGCGGGACCGCATATTGAACGCATGAAAGATTTCCGTCATGGATAGAGCAACGAAAGCCATTGTCATGCCGTGCTGACCATCGTCAATCGTTCGGCCGATAAAATAGGCACCCAGAGTGATAGCGGATATGATAATTCCTTGAAATACTACGTCAAAGCCAAGACCGCCGGCAAAAACACCGTCACTGGCAGAACGAGGCTTGCGCTGCATAATATTTTTCTCCGCTTTTTCCATTCCCAGAGCTACCGCCGGGAAAGTATCGGTAACTAGGTTAATCCATAGCAGATGCACCGCTTCCAGAATGGGAAAGCCCAGAAGTGTTGCTGTTAAAATCGTAAGCACTTCGGCCAAATTGGAGGAAAGCAAAAATTGTATGGATTTGCGTATGTTATCATAAATTCGGCGGCCTTCTTCCACAGCGGAAACAATGGTGGCAAAGTTATCATCGGCAAGCACCATATCGGCAACGTTTTTTGTAACGTCGGTGCCGGTAATTCCCATACCGATACCGATATCCGCGTTTTTTATTGAGGGCGCGTCGTTTACGCCGTCCCCGGTCATCGCGGTAATACAACCCTTCGCGCGCCAGGCATTTACAATGCGTACTTTGTGTTCCGGTTGTACTCGCGCGTATACATGATATTTTTCTATAGCTCTTTCAAATTCTTCATCGGAAAATTGATCGATTTCCGCACCGGTTATTGCTTCTTCGGAAGAAGATATAATTCCCAGTTCCATAGCGATAGCGATAGCCGTATCTTTATGATCTCCGGTTATCATTACGGGAGTGATACCCGCCGCGCGGCAGATATCAATGGCCGGTTTGACTTCCGGACGTACGGGGTCAATCATACCGATGAGACCGATAAACGTCAGTTCTTTTTCAAGATCTTGCGGTTCACTGGTTCTCGGTGCCGCATCATAGTTTTTATAGGCTGCTGCCAGCACGCGCAGCGCTTTGTCGGCAAAAGCTTTATTTGTATCAAGAATTTGTGCTTTTATTTCTTCTGTTAGAGGAATTTCTTTCCCGTTATTCAGTATTTTGGTGCAGCATTTTAAAAGTTCGTCCGGCGCACCCTTGGTGTATTGTATGATTTTTCCGTTTTTTTCGTGAACAGTACTCATCATCTTCCGCATAGAGTCAAACGGCGCTTCATTGATACGCGGACAGGATTTTTCCGCTTCTGTTTTGTTTATTCCCAGCGAATATGCATAATTCACTAAGGCACATTCTGTAGGTTCACCGGTTGCGGTATGG
This sequence comes from uncultured Selenomonadales bacterium, assembly GCA_905200615.1. GTDB lineage: Bacteria > Bacillota > Clostridia > Christensenellales > QALW01 > UMGS1322. Next base: position 1,487 of record CAJKLB010000079.1, read on the forward strand.
TTTTCATCTAAAGAAGCGTCACTGCAAAGCGCCATGGCAGTGGCTAATAGTGTTTCGTCTTCCCCGTAATGATCTACCACGGTCATCTTATTTTGGGTAAGCGTACCGGTTTTATCTGAACATATTACCTGCGCACAGCCCAAAGTTTCTACAGCGGTAAGTTTTCTGATTACCGCGTTGCGTTTGGACATATTGGTAACGCCGATAGAAAGCACAATGGTTACTACCGCTGCCAGACCTTCGGGAATTGCAGCCACGGCCAAGCTTACGGCAATCATAAAGGTATCAATCAGATTTTCCGTACCGTTGCGCAGAAGATTCAGAAGAAATACGAAAACGCAGATACCAAGCACCAGATAACTTAGAATTTTACTTAACTGGGAAAGCTTTTTCTGCAGCGGCGTCTGTCCGTCCTCTGACTTAGCCAAGGCTTCGGCGATACGTCCCATTTCCGTATCCATGCCGGTATCACATACTGCGGCAACACATCGTCCGTAGACTACGGTGCTTCCCATATAGACCATGTTTTTTCTATCGCCTAACGGCACTTCACCGCTGAGTACTTGGGTAAATTTATCTACCGGAACGCTTTCGCCTGTAAGAGCGGATTCCTCTACTTTCAGGCTGGCGGCCGTAAGAATACGCGCGTCGGCGGGAACAGCATCGCCGGCTTCTAAAATAATGATATCGCCTTTGACTAATTCTTCGCTTTTTACGCTCATCAGTTTACCGTCACGTACTACTTTAGAGGTTGCGGTAGTCATTTCCTGCAGGGCGGCAATGGCTTTTTCGGCTTTGCTTTCCTGAAATACCCCTAATACGGCGTTAATCAATACCACAGCAAGGATAATAATAACGTCTGTGGGGGATTCATGGTTGTAAACAGCTGTAATGCCGGAAACAATGGCCGCGGCAATTAAGATAATGATCATCGGATCAATCAGCTGCGCAAAAAAACGCTGCAAAAGTGTCACTTTTTTGCCCTCTTTTAGTTTGTTGGGGCCGTATTTTTCCTGCCTCAGATGAACTTCTTCAGCGGAAAGTCCGCCGTCCCGGTTGGTTTCAAGCGCTTGCAGAACCATGTCTTCTTTAAGCAAGTATTCTTTCATTTTTCTCTCTCCTAATTTTTATAAAATGAAAAAAAGACTTATCCTGTTTTTAAGCGGATAAGTCTTATCATTTCAATAAAGCCAGCGGAAAAATCCGCGATATGTTGACTTTATCACGCATATATAGATGCGTTGATTACTCCCTTATGTTCGCGTATTATAGCATTGTTTTATGAAAATGTCAATACATTGTCAAAAAAATTTTTTTATGATATTGTATGTGTTACAATGATGAGTGACAGAAGAAAAAAAGAGTAGCGAATAGAA
>CAJKLB010000080.1 GCA_905200615.1 uncultured Selenomonadales bacterium
GAACTTGCAGAAGAATTAGCGCAAGATACTTTTTTTAAGGCTATGAAAAGCTATGAGAACTTTCGAGGTGACTGTAAAATAACGACTTGGCTGTGCCAAATTGCGAAGCATTCATTTTTCTTGTATGAGAAGCACAGGAAAAGAAATATCGACCTTAATTCTGTAGAGAATGAAATAGTTGATACTAATTCCATAGAGATTTTGTTAGGACAAAGAGAGCAGGCGTTTGGAATACATAAACTGCTACACAATTTACCAGAGCCATATAAGGAAGTCTTTTCTTTACGGGTGTTAGGAGAATTAAGTTATCAGGATATAGCAAAACTTTTTGGTAAAACAGAAAGTTGGGCAAGAGTAACCTTTCATAGAGCTAAATTAAAAATCATTGAACAAGTAAAGGAGGAAAGTTATGAATAAAATTTCATGCGACATCATTCAAGATATGTTGCCGCTGTATTATGATGAAGTTTGTTCAGCAGACAGCAGAAAAATGATTGAGGAGCATTTGCAGGAATGTGAAAAGTGTTCCAATATTTTTCAGAAGCTAAAAACAGAATGTGTGGTTGATACAAAGGAAAATGCTGAAAGCATACAAAGCAGTGTCATGGGGAAGATGGCACATTCATGGAAACGTTCACTATTAAGGTCATTTATCATAGGAATTGTAATAACGACTATCGTCCTTACAGCGATATTTGGAACATATTATGCCTTGTTTATAAGACAAAATAGCATGGTAAGCCCAGAGCAAATTTCAATCTCGGCATATTCACTGACCGATGAACAGATTACTTTTAGATTAGAACTACTTGACGGATACTGTGGAGGAACAATTAAGACTTACACAGACGAAAATAGAAACTTGTATATTTCTGTATTAAGAACGGTTATCAAAGAAGAATTATCCGATGGAGAAACCGAAATAATGAATTATGGGTTTAACCATGAAAAAAAGGACTACATTGCTGTATATTATGGTACACCTAATAATTGTGAGCTTATTTGGAAGAAAGGCGATTTATTACCTACTGCACCAAAAGATATTTTCGAGTAAAGCTGCATAAAATTTGAGGGTAGCTATCTTTGTGTGAGGTAGCTACTCTTTATACTTTAGAGCTTAAAAAACTGCAAATCATGTGTAACATTCTGTGATGGTGCTGCTCTTATGGGTGAAAGGAGGAAAACACTATACTATACTTATCAACTTGCAAAAAGAAGGGATTTAATATTATGATGAAACAGAAAAAAATAATTGTTCCTATTCTCACTCTTGCCGTAATGCTTTTGATGGTTGGTGGCGTATATGCTGTTTTTTCTTCAACTCAACCTGAAAAAAGCAAAGCTGAAAATGTTCGGGATACCACTGACCAAGACTATGAAAAAGGGCTTACGGAAGAACAAAAGGCATTTAATGAACTAATCAACAAACAGATTTACGAAGAAACTGCTAATAACTTAGAACAGTATGAGCAATACGGTTTAACCTATAATTCTGACGAAAACCAGCTGTTTTTTAATGGTAAGTCAGTCTGCTATTTTGCTGATAACCGGGCTACCGATGGAACTTTTGAAGGAACTGAGGTACACTCTGCAAACGGTGATATTGGCATTATTACAGAAAGAGATAGAAATGGAAATATAACTGGTCTAAAACAGATGGAAATCCCAGAATTAACAGATTTTCTTGAAAAGTCGTGGAAAGAAAAATAATTTCTTTAGGTAAGTGATTAAAACACAAATAGCAAACCCAGCCGGAGCAGTCAACGGTCAAGATGAACGGGCTAAAGCCCGCCGTTGACAGCCCCGCCCGGTTTCGCAAATGGGTAATCAAGGGGCGACAGCAAAAAGTGCTGCCGCCCTTTGTCATCATAAAAAGCAACTATCAACCAGCCACAACTCTTTGCGGAGGGAAGGGGGGATTTCCTATGACTTGCACAGAAGAATACAAAGAGCATATCGAGTACACATTCCACGCTTTTTGTAAAATTGTTATCCGCAATGCCAGCTACACAGCGCTGCGGACATGGAGCAGGAAACACAAAAGAGAAATATCCCTTGACTACATCACAGATGAAAAGCACTATCCTTTAGGCACGACAGATGAATATTTCAAGGCCCCGGAGCCGGACGAGGAATACATCGTCCATCTTTGCGGCGATACCGTTATCCTAAGCAATGGGCTGCTGGTACAAGCCCTCTCCCGTCTGCCAGCGCAGAAGCAGGAAATGCTCTATCTGTCCTTTTTTAAGCGTATGCCGCAGCATAAAATCGGCAGACGGTACGGACGCAGCCGCAGTGCAGCGGGCTACCATATCCGAAAAGCCATACAGCAGCTTTACGAGGAAATGGAGGGACTGGCGCATGAGGAATAACGAGCTTCTCCCCTATGACACAATCGTACAGGCTACCAGCGGCGAGCCGGAAGCGGTCAACACCGTATTGCAGTATTATGGGCGGCGAATACGCTATGCTTCCCGTATCAGCGGACAAGCTGACAAGGAAGCCGAGGACTTCATCACGGAAACGCTGCTGAAAGCGTTATTTAAGTTTCGCTTTAGCCGAGTATCCCCGCCCGATACAACTGAATAACCGCCGCCCATTACAGCGGCACATACAAGCAGTAAATCTGAAAA
>CAJKLB010000081.1 GCA_905200615.1 uncultured Selenomonadales bacterium
AGAAAGGAGATAATGACAAATGAAAAAAATAATATGTATGTTTCTAACTTTATTGCTATTGGTGTGTATTGTTGGGTGTAGTCAAACAAAGAACAGTGATAATCATGTAGTACAAGATTATTCCGAAGAATATGAGGTTTCTCCTTATGGAAGTGAAGAAGCACTTGACACTTTGGACGATTTGAAAATTTCAATGAGTGAAGAAAAGGATTTAGACTTAAAGCACCTTTCATTTCTAATAGAAAATACTTCTGATAAAGAATACCGATATTCACCAAATTATTTTGAAATAGAAACTGAACAATCCGGCACTTGGTATCAACTTGAACAGCTTGATGACCCTTCAAAGAGCAATGAAAAGGATTGTTTTATTAAGCCTAACGAACGATTAACATTAGAAATTGATGTTAAAAGTTTTTATGGAGAATTGCCTGCTGGACACTATCGTTTGATTAAACAATTTGCGTTCTTTGAAAGTGAAAGAGATTGGGATTACGATACATATAATTTATCTTGCGAATTTACGATAAGGTAAAAATTCTCTACTTCATAAGCATGAAAAAAAACCGCTTATGAAGTAGAAAGTTCTCATGCCATTTTAACGGCGGTTTTGAAATAACAATCAAAACCGTCGTTTTCTTTTGAAAATCTAAAACAGAGGACATATTAAAATCCTGCTATTTGGGGACACGACGGTATCAAGGAGGTATCGCCATGTCCTTTTTTCTATACCCTAATGGGTTACTATCAAAAAAAGCCATTATCCACCGACGGGGTATTCCGGCTATGTAGATGAACTATCAAATCAATTAAATACTGCTGTTATTTCCTATGCGTCTGTCTGCATTTTGCAGGCAGGCGCATTTCGCATTTTACAGAAGATTTTTCAAAAACTTTGCCCTCTTTTTGGCAAAGCAAAAAGTCGCCTGTATTATCCCGCGAAAAGGGGAGGTACTACCGCCTTTCGGCAGAAAGGAGGTGAACACCATGACACCTAATCGCAGGGAATTTGAAAAGCAATGTACGTTTCAAAAGTTCTGTAAATCAGTGCTGCACAATGAAGCGTGCAACGCCCATGAAGAAATTCGTCGGCGCAGAGTTCGGGAAGTTACTTTTTCCGACCTTGCCTTGTATGAGGAACGGCAGCTTTATACCGTCGATAAGTATTTTCAAGACGAAGAAGCAGAGCCGTCTTATCAAATGGCAGGAAAAGAAATAACCCCAAAACTGCTGCTTGAAGCTATCCGGGCTTTACCCGAAGAACGGCGCAAAATTGTACTGATGTATTACTTTGAGGGATTGACTGATGTAGAAATCGGAAAGCAGCTCAATATCTCAAGAAGTACGGTACAGTATCGCCGGACAAGCTCCTTTGAGCAGTTAAAAAAATATTTGGAGGAAAACGCTGATGAATGGATTGAATGGTAAACCGACCGAGTACCCGGAAAATGCCCTTGTTCCCTATCCCGTTATTTTGGCGGCGAGCAAAGGCGACCCGGATGCAATGAAGATTGTATTGCAGCATTTCAGCGGCTACATAGCAAGTCTTTCCATGCGGAAGCTCTATGATGAGCGAGGAAATGTTTATTTTGGAGTAGACGAAGAAATACGTGAAAGGCTGCAAGCAAAACTAATGAGGGCAATCCTCACATTTAGGGCTGAATAAAGCAACGCGGTATTGGAACGCTTCCCCCTTTTCCGTTCCATATCGCAGAACAGCCCCCTGCTCTTTGACAAAGAAAGCGGCGCAATAGAACGGCGACGCAGCATAAGGCAAATCAGATACATTCGATATATGGGGAGCCGTTGGGCTGATACGCCATGACCGAAAGGAGGGACAAAACGAGCGAGAATTATCAGCGTTCCAAAGCAGACTTAGCAACTCTGCCGCCATAATCCATATAGCGGTATAATGATACTCCTTTACCGCCGTAGTCCGAGCGTTAAAAGCGTCGCAGGCAACGGGTAGAGCTGCATGAGAACCATGCGGAAGTGAAATTCTTGTGAGGTTTGCTAAGACCGTCTGACGAGCCTATTTTTTGTTAAATTGAAAAAAGATAGGGGGAAATTCTAATGAATAAATCAAATAGCAGTGAAGAAAAAGAACTGCCTTTATATAAGGAAACAGAAGTAAGAGTACCTATCCATTTGAAAATAACATTAACAATAAGGGAAGCCGCTGAATATAGCAACATAGGTATCAATAAGATTGATTCTATGTTAAAACAGCCAAACTGCCCTTTTGTTTTATATGTTGGAACACGAAAGTTAGTGAAGCGTAAAGAATTTGAGGAATACATTCGCCGAGAATTGATTATATAGCCTTTAATAGCTGAAATATTTGTCTGTTAAGATTGAAAAAACGGAGTCCTTGTGATATAATTTATATTTGCGTTGGACTCTTTTTTTAACGTGAAAGGAGTCCGTCATGGGAAAAAATTTAAAAGGCAAAGAGTGTGGGAAAGGTATTTGTCAAAGAAAGGACGGTTTGTATTTCGCAAGATTTTATGCTAAAA
>CAJKLB010000082.1 GCA_905200615.1 uncultured Selenomonadales bacterium
GGGGTTCCCCCCAGCACCCCCACCGCCTTTTGTAAGAGGCGGGCGAAAACTTTATAAAAATTTGTCCTGTGAAGAACAGGACAAATGATCATAAATTATTGATTATATTTTTTCTTTCTACCGTAAACTGCTATACCGAATAATCCTAATACAAGCAGCAAGACAATCCACAATGCCGCATTACCGCTATCACCGGTCTGCACATCGCCACTTTCTGCCTTCACGGTAAATTCCGTTGCCGCTATACCTGTATTTGATACAATGGAAAGCGTATGTTTTCCAATAGGCAGGTTTTCCAAATAGGATGATTTTAATATAATAATTGTGCTGCCTTCTTTTGCTTCATAGTATTGCACATCCACATCTTTTCCGTCCACCTGAACTTTTATGAAATCAGCAAATGCCGCGTTGGAAGTGAAAGAAAGTCCGTCTCTGCCAGTCTTTATCCATATACCGTTGGCACCGGCTGTGATTATCGGCTTAAAATTAGGGTCAACCGCATTACAAACTGTGCATTTTCCGTCCGTATAGCTGTGTCCTATTGCAGGAATGACGGTGCTTTCCTTTTGTACATCGCAGTTTTTACAATGAATAGATTTACTTCCGTCTTCTGTACAGGTTGCTTCCTTATCAACAAAAAATTCTTCTTCCCAATCATGCCCTAACGGCTCTACCTCTCTTGTTTCAAAGTAATCACATCTTGAACAAGTTCGTTTTTCAGAGCCTTTTTCTGTGCAGGTTGGCGCAATGATTGTCTGCCATTCACTCAAGTCATGGTCAAGAGCAGGAAGATCCATCACATTTTTTGTTTGGATATATTCTTTACCGCCGAAAGTTACCGTTGCTATATAGGTTGTGATACCTTGATCCGTACAGGTTGCAGGAGTTTCTTCTTTGGATGTAACGGTTACATCCGGGGTTTCTTCATGTGTACTGTCATTTTTACAAGTAAAAGTTACCGTTGCACTCTTTCCGTCTTCAGACCAACTCCACACAGGCTCGCCGTAACTGTGCCCTGTTGCAGGAAGTTTTTCACCGCAGACGGAACAAATTGCATCTTTCATACAATTCGGCTTATTTGTACTAAGCACATGATCGCACACCGCGCCGAACGTTCCATCTCCCAGTTTATATACAACGTCTCCGGAGAAATTCGGATAATTATCTGTTCCAATGGTCTGCTTCCAAACGCCTTTGGAATTCTGTTCATTGAGCATCCATGTCACATATCCGGATTTAAGCTGCTCCTCTGTGACCAATTCACTGTTGTTTGCAAAACCGAGATCTCCTAATCCCTCTAAAGAATAGCAATTATCCGCGTTATTACCGCCATTATCCGTCGCGCACACTATTGCGCTTATTTTGCAGCCCTGTCCGTTTGTACCGGATAAGCTTCCTAAATTCAAACAGTTTTTTACAACAGAATCACTATACCGATTATTTGCTACAATTCCTGCTGTATAACAATAAAATGGGCCGGTTGTTTTAATATCTCCATAGTTTACGCAGTTTGAAACCGTACCGTTATCGTTATATGCCACAATACCGCCGGTATGATCCGTATTACTAATATCGCCATAATTGATGCAGCAATCAATAAGAGAAGTCGTTGCACTGCCAACGATACCGCCGTTTTGGTATGCTCCTTGCAAAATATCGCCGTTATTAACACAGCTGATAATTTGAGTATTATTGCATATTCCCACAATCCCCCCATTACTGCTGCCTGTTGAAGATATGGTACTGCCATTTATACAGTTTGTAATACTTCCTCGCTCAGCTTTGCCCACAATGCCGCCTAAACTGCCTTTTCCAGAAATTTTACCATTTTCCGTTATAATATTTTTTATATCCGCATCTTTACAATATCCAAAAAAACCCTGATTGTTTTTTTCAGCAGTAACGCAGAAATTTGAAACGATAAACTCTCCGCCGTCAAAAGTGCCTGTATACGGATAAGAATCATTTCCGATGGGCGCCCATTCCGCATTGTTTAAATCTATATTGTTCATCACTTTCGCACAAATATCTGTGTTACCACTATTTACATTCTCCGCAAACCAGATAAGTTCTTCCGCTGATGAAATCTGATACGGATCCGCTTCTGTTCCGGTTCCTTTTAACGGCTGCGCTATTCTTGCGGTTGTTATTTTAAAGTCATTGGTTGTTTCTACAGCAAGCACCGCAGGAAACGATGCTATTGCCAACGTCAATAAAAGTAATATTGCCAACGCTTTGCTTTTTGCCTTTATTTTCATATTGCCTTTCCTTTCCTGTAAATTCTATTGCTGTTTTTTCAGAAAAACATACTTCTGATTTTCTACCATTTTTCTATTGAAATCAGTTATAGATT
>CAJKLB010000083.1 GCA_905200615.1 uncultured Selenomonadales bacterium
CAGCCACTCCATAGGGTTCTCGCTCTTGGCGCTGACCTCTTCTTCTGTGACCTCGCCATCACTGCCCACATAGTCGATATCCAGTGTCTGTGAACCAAAGCTGGACTTCGGACCGCATCCGGTCATGGATAAGCCCATGGTCATCACCAGCATCCAAAGCGTAACTGTGCGTATGATTTTTTTCTGTATGATCTGCTTCATGTTCTCTCTCCCTTTCGTTTTCCCAAATAAAAAGGTAACAGAACGAGACCCTTTTCGTGGGCCTTCTCTCTGTTACCTGATAGTGTTTATATGCGACACATGACCGTATGTACAGTCCTATCATGTTTCACTGCCTTTCCTTGCCGACTCTGACGACACCGCAATAAATGCTCATGTGCGGTAAAGTAACACACAAGAATTTGATAGACAGCCTTCACTATTCAGAAAAATTAACCAAAAAAAAGCAAAATTGAATTTGATAATTGATATAATAGCTAAAATATGGTACTATAAAACAAAAGGAGATGATGCCAATGGTTTGATGAAACACACAACAAAATATAACTTTTTAAGCAAAGGAGGAAGTCCATAATGAGAAAAATCAAAACAATATTAGGGATAGTTTTTTCTTTAGCTATTGTAACAACAATGAACACTACTGTTTTTGCAGCTAACGATTCAGGAATACCAGAACGTAGAGGAGTATATATACGAGAATGTGTAGGTTATGAGCCTAATTATACGAATATTGATTATACTCATAAATTATTAGGTTCTGTTTCAGGCGATAATACTCAAGGCTCAAGTCCTATGCAAATTACATATCAATATGAACAAAGCGGAACAACCACCGCATCTATTGCGGGTTATGCCAATGGCACAACAGAAGCAAATGTTGTTTTTGCAAAAATGCAGGCGGAAGTAGGAGTTGAAGTTACCGGTTCACGTAGTTGGACAAAAGGAACATCAGCGGGTGTCTCATATAGTATTGCACCGGGGAAATTTGAAGTGTTAAATGTTTATATTCCTGCTGTTAGAACAGCTGGTCGTTTAAAATACAAGGTTTATATGGACGGCTATCCTGAAAATGTTTTTTATGAATATAAAACATTAACAGAATCTTATGCACCACAAAAAAATTCTGTCCATTATAAAGTAACAACTTCTAGCTACTCAGCCATAAAAGTTCCAAAGGGAATGACGGTATACACGCCAACAGGAGTATATAAAGCACAATGAAAAACAAATTGTTTATATTACTATTAGCTTTTGTACTTTTGTTGAGTGCTTGTTCTAATAATTCTCCACCTGATGACAACACAAAAGAAGTACTGCCAGAGCTTGAAAGTGCCGGTTCTATTGAAAGCCGGGGCGAGAAATTTATTGAAAATTTTCCACAAGACTATCCTTCATTTGAATTATTAGAATATGTTTTTGGTTCCGCTGAAAATGCCCCAATACAACTGGTTGCGATAGCCCGAAATAAAGAAACTGGTTCATCAGCTACATTATTTGTGCTTGATGAAAATGGGGTAGGTCAGGTAGTTCTTGCAAGTGGTTATTCAGCGACATATTGCAAAGAAGATGGATTACAACTTGATAAAAACGTAATTTCTATTTCTTTGAATTTGGAAATCTCTAGTACAAATTCTGAAATTCACGACTTTAATATTACAGTAACACAGGAGGAAAATCAAGGTAAAGTCAATACAGTGTATTCTTCACAAGAAAACATCAGATCGAAAGTAGCAAATCCAGCCGAGCCAGTCAACGGCAAGTAAATGGGCTTCGCCCACCGTTGACAGCCCCGCCTGTCTTTGCAAATGTGTAGCCAAGAGGACGATAGCCCAAAGTGCTACCGCCCTCTTTTATTTTACAACTGAATAACCGCTGCCCCATAGCGGCACATGAAGCAGTAAGTCTGAAAAAGATTTGCTGCTTTTTTTGCGCCCATTTTTGGCAAATCGAGAAAGTATCGGTACTGATAAGTGAGCAGGGGGAAATTCCCGTTTTCTATCAAGCAGCGGGCAAAACACAGCTTCTGAAACGCCTTATTGTTGGGAAAGACCAAGCCGCCGGAAAAGTCTTTGCCAGAAAGAGAGGGAGAACGCCAGCCCGCAGCCTTTTATGAAAAAACTGGTTGCGATTTCCCGAAAAAGTGGCAGTAGGAAGTGAGCGGCAGTCCGGCAGTTTCTTAGAGCAAGATTCTACCGCAGTACCAAAATTCGCTTTTCGCTCATTTTGCCCCTGCGGGAATCTTGTTGGGGAGTGCCTTCCCCAAACCCTGCTTATGCGGCTTACGC
>CAJKLB010000084.1 GCA_905200615.1 uncultured Selenomonadales bacterium
TTTATATATAATATAGCATAATTATACTATTCTGTAAAGCAATTTAAAGCTGCAAAAGGCCCTGCTCAAAAATTTTTCTTGCATTTTTCCTTTCACGGGGTATACAATATCCGTAAAGAAAAAATACAGGAGGCAAAAAAATGGAACCTTTTATCTTTACCGGCGCGCAAGGCAGCTGTCATATTCAGGGTATCGCCGTAGATAAAAAAAATGAACTGATCTATTACTCCTTTACCACAAGGCTGGTAAAAAGCACTTTTACCGGAAAAATTATCGGCACGGTGGAGGGGTTGACCGGTCATCTGGGATGTATCGATTTTTTTGAAGAAGATGGCCGGGTATACGGTTCCCTGGAATACAAATGCGATAAAATCGGCAAAGGAATTTCGCGGATATCCGGTACAGCCGAACATACAGAAAGCGCGTTTTATATTGCAATATTCGACGTAAACAAAATAGATCGCATAGGAATGGACGCCGAAAAAGACGGTATCATGACGGCCGTGTTTTTAAAAGAGCCTACCCGGGATCATAACGCGTCAGGCAAAGACCGAAACGGGAATCCCGTAAAGCACAAATACGGCTGCAGCGGAATTGACGGCACTGCCTTTGGCCCAATGTTCGGCCAAGAAAGAGATTCTAAAAAATATCTTTTTGTTGCCTATGGTATATACAGTGACCTGACGAGGAACGACAATGATCATCAAATCCTGTTGTGTTATGATCCCTCCCTCCTTGTTCCTTTCGCACAGCCCCTGAATCAAAGCGCTATGCATAAAAGCGGGCCGGAAAAGCCGCTGGCCAAGTTGTTTGTTTATACCGGCAATACCAATTACGGCGTGCAGAATTTAGAATATGATGCCTTTCTTCATGCTTATTTTATGGCCGTTTATCCGGGCAAAAAGCCAAATTTTCCCAATTACAGACTTTTCGCGGCCGACGCCTCCGTCGCGCCTTACCGCGGAAGAATTCAAGGTACCGATGAAGAAGGCTTACTGCTGACGCTTGTAAAAAAAGGGATCCGTCATGAGGAAAGCGATACCTTCGGCTGGCACTTTCTCTATGGCTCTACCGGACTTTATGCTTTCGGGGACGGCACGTACTATATTTCCGAGCCGCATATTTCACAGTTTGGTCATTGCAGTTTGATTCTTCCTTACACCTGGCAGGAGGATGCTCCTTTTGTTCTGAAAGCACCGGAAAATCACCAATAAGAATATCCAGCAAAAAATAATGTATTTTTGTACTTCTTTGATTTTTCCGTCCCGGCCTCTTAGAAACGCCGCAGGCCTTTTCAACGGAAAGGGACTGAACGATTTTCTTGGGTCATTCAAAATTTTATACCGCAAACCAAAAATCCCTGCCTTTGCATAGAGCAAAAGCAGGGATTTTAACAAACAGAACCGATAAAAAGGCCGCAGGGTTACTGAACAATTTTTATGCTGCCGATCAGCGGAAGTTCCTTTGCCTGACCTTGCGCGGCATTTACAATACCGATAATCATAAATACAAACAGTGCAATACTCAACACCAAGGAAATCAGCCAGCCGATAATCGGAATCCAAACCAAAATACCGCTTGCAATTCCTACAATGATATCAGCTAAAAAGAGCACCAAGCCTTGGTTGGCATGGAAACGCGCGAATTTGGAATCTTTAGCCGCCAGCAACGGCACCAGAAATAAAATACCGATATAAGCAAGAACAGCCATAATCTTGTTATTCTGAATATCCGCCGGATCAAACTCGCCGGTGGTATTCTTCGTGTTGGTAAAATTATTTACCGCGGCGTTAAAACCGCCTTGCTGCGTGTTTTGCTGCTGTGCACCGTTCTGTTGAGCGTTAGGATTTGTCGCGGCTCCGCAATTGGGGCACGCATTGCTGCCTTCGGGAAGCTGTGTTCCGCATTTTCCGCAAAAAGCCATTGTGAAATACCTCCGTAAAAATAATTTTTAAGCACCGAAAAAGTTCGGTTTTCCTGAATACAGTGAAGCAAAAACGCGTTTCCGTATTCAATTTATCAATAAAAGTATAATATTAAATTCATCCGTTGTCAACCCGGAACTTTGCTTTTGCAAAAAAATAATTGTATGTGTTACAATGATGAGTGACAGAAGAAAAAAAGAGTAGCGAATAGA
>CAJKLB010000085.1 GCA_905200615.1 uncultured Selenomonadales bacterium
TTGTCAGCTTTTCGCCGCTTCGGTAGGCGGCTGCGGCAACGGCTGATTTGCCTTTGCCCCGGCTGACTATGCTAATGTTACAATGGTAAATGGCTATGGGTATCACCTCCAGTATAGCGGATATAAAACTTGTGGAAAATGAATAGCTTGCGTAGCAAGGTGTTCGATTTCCGCAAGTACACAAAAGGGTAGACAGCGCAAGCTGTCGCAGGGGAAGTGTAGCGTCCCCTGTCTGCGGCAAAGCCGCCAATCGTAGCGCGGGGTAAAATCCCTGTGCGAAGATAAAGCCCTCGGCAGAGCGCACACGCCCGTTAGGGTGTATAAGTGCGCCCTTAGTGTCTAAGGGATTTATTCAGCGTCCCCGTTCTCGGCTCGTTTTTTCAGATATTCCTGTACCGGCTCACTCGTCAGTGCAAACCTAAGAAGTGCTGCGGCTTCCTCGTCGGTCATGTTCTTTGCTTCCGGCACAATGCTTTCAAAGACTGCGCCCCGGACGATAAGGCGGTGGCTGCGTGTTCTGCGTTCCTCTTTGGACAGCTTCTGACGCAACATCTTTTCCCGGTTCTCAAACTGGCGGATTTTCTTCTTTCCGTCCTCAATCTCGGCTTGCAGCTCCTCGCGGGTTTTCTCTTTTGGTTTTGTCATGGTTGGTCGCTCCTTTCTGCTCATAGGCATAGAAAAAGGACAGTCGATTTTCTCGGCTGCCCTTGTGAGTGGGTTATTTTATTTATGTTGTGTGCTGTTGAAAAAACACTTTATCCGATGTTCAATACATCATGGATTACCCAGGGTTGAACTGTAACCATAACCATATATATATAAATTACAAACAAAAGCACTTCGACCGTACCATTAACATTCTCGGATTGAAGTTTTTTTCTAAAATTATTCGGCAAAGCTTTTGATAACAGATAATAAATCCAATATCCCAAACAGGCTCCAGCCGTATTTATAATAAGGTCATTTATATCCGATGAACCCCAGCCAAACATCTGAACAATTTCAACAGATAAAGAGAATAAAAAGCCAGTTAATGCAACTGTCTTTATGTGATGATACTTTTTATACAGAAATGGCAGGAAAACTCCTAAAGGTACAAATAAAATTAAATTAAGTATAGTATCTATTGGTCCGGTTATCATACCGAGAAACGGAATCAGGGAAATCTTTGGACTAAATGATATTGTGCTTGTATAGCCAATACCTGCTACGGTTAAAATTCCAAATAGATAATAGCAAAACACAAATACAGCAGCAATATGAAGAAGGCTTTGCTCTCTTCCCGATTTTCTAAGATATAAAAAATACAATATGAGAATTGGAACTATAAACACATACCCGCTAATTGAACGGATAATAATGTCAGAAATTGGTAACATTTTTTTCACTCCTTTACTTGCTATCAAAAATTGTTTTCAAGTATATTATACATAATCGTGAGCCAAAATTAAAGTCGCATATTATTAAGTTTTTCTTCAATTTACCTGAATACCTGTGCTTGTATCTACATCATTTTAGCCTGTCGGCGGCGTTGTTCTCTCTGGCGTACCGCCGCGCTGCTTCCCGGCGTTCCTCGCTGTATGGGGCGGTCAGACGGAAAGAGAAACGCCCCTTTGCAATATCAAACTCCATGCAACCTGTTTCGGGGTCTGTGTCAGTCTTGCAGCACTCGTCGGGGTACTGCTCGGCATAAGCGGCAAGCCGCTTTTTGAGGTTGGTGTTGTGGGTGCGGATATGGATAAGGGGGTCTTTCTCGTCAAACCATATATCAGTGGTCTTTTCCTGTTTGGTAAGCCCTGTTCTCATGCAAGCTCCTTTCTGCGCCCCTGTTACGCAATAGGGGCATTTTTCGGGTGTTTTCCTCGACTCTTGACTTGGGTAAAACGGCGTTTTTGACGATAAAAACCGCCCAAACGGGGAATGTATCGTCGGGGCGGCTGTTATCGCAAGATTTCTGTTTTTTCCGGCTCTTGACCGTCAGACGCAGAAAAACGCAGACTGTCGGCAAGTATCGTTTTCAGCAACTTGTCGGAGAATGTTTCTGTGCCGTTGGGATTGAAAAACAGCTCCGCAACAATGGTCTGCCCGTTCCTCTGTGTCGTGATAA
>CAJKLB010000086.1 GCA_905200615.1 uncultured Selenomonadales bacterium
TTGGCTCGTAGGAATCCTCTTCCGCATGGGTCGTCAGGGTTGGCAGCAGCAGAGCCAAACAAAGCAGGGCGACTGCCGCCGGTTTTAGGGATTTTTTGATCCAGTTTCGATGTTTCATATGTGTTACCACCTTTCGTATTTTTTAACGGGTTACCCGTTAATCACGGTAAATAGTATTATGATAGTAAATTATATTTTGAGCGTCCTCATCGGTTATTAGTTGCATATTTAAAGCATCTTGGAAAATGTAAAAGATGCCGTCTTTCCAAAGGTAAATTTGCCCGTGAAGCCAAAGTCCCCAATCATAGGATGAAAGATTGCGTATATAAATTGCAATATAACCCTGATAGGTACCGTGGTAAAT
Organism: uncultured Selenomonadales bacterium; assembly: GCA_905200615.1. GTDB lineage: Bacteria > Bacillota > Clostridia > Christensenellales > QALW01 > UMGS1322. The sequence goes on from CAJKLB010000086.1 coordinate 365, forward strand.
CAAGCCTGAATTTTGCCTATGAAATTCAAGTGTAGGACCTTTAAATAAATTACCGAAAGCCACATATTGATAAGATTTTTCTATTTGTGTCCAAACGTCTTCACTTAATTCCGCCGGCTCCAAAGGCTTTGGAACAAAATTTTCGGGAATAGAGGTGGGGAACTCCGGCACCGGTGAGGCGGAAACAACCGGCTCAAAATGGCCGAGATTGTTATAATAGGCAATGGTCTTGACGTCTTCCGCGGTAATCAGCCCTTGGTCGTAGGCGTACCGCAAGTGATAGAATGTGTCATCCTTCCAAAGCAAAACGCGGCAATAAAGCTTATCGCTGAAGCCGCTGTAGTAGAGCGTACAGCCGGCTACTTCCTCTTGATCATTGCCGCCAATCTCCGTTTTGTGAATACGAAGGGCAATATACCCTTGGTACGTACCGTAATAATCCACATCACGAAGAATATGCGCAGATATTTTTGAGTTTTTCAAATCTACTTCTCCGTCCGCGGTCATGCACGTTGTTGTTTGCTGCATTTGCTCCCATTGCTCTTGTGTCAGCTCCGCCGGCTCTAACGGCGCGGGAACAAATTCAGTGGGTATCGGCGTAGGAACGGCGGTAGGCTCGGCGGTTTGCTCTACATCTACCGGTTGTTCCCCGCAGCCGGTCAACAACATAAGAATAAAGAAAACAGCTATAATTTTTTTCATTCCAATCTCTCCTTTGTAAGGTGTATCCCGTTTTGTTCTTTCACATACATTACCGCCTTTCGTATTTTTTGTTAACGGTTTTTCGTTTTTACCGTTAATATTTTTTATTTTTTATAGTAATAAACATTATGGTAGTAGATGATATTTTTAGCGTCTTCATCGGATATTAAGCCCAAGTTTAAAGCGTCCTGAAAGCGATAAAATACATCGTCCCTCCAAAGATAAATTTCATCCCAAAGCCAATAGCCCCACACAGAAATATCGTATATATGAACAGCAATGTAATTTTGATACGTACCGTAGTATAAAATTGCAATACGATCATTAAAAGTAGCACCCTTTATCAATTCGCCATCCACCACATATTGATAGGTATTTTCTAATCGTGTCCAAACGTCTTCGCTTAATTCAGCAGGCTCTATAGGTTGGGGAACAAAGTCCGCTGGCATAGAGGTGGGACCATCCGGCACAAGGGAAGCAGAAACGATCGGCTCAAAATGACGGAGATTATTGTAGTAAGCGATCGTTTTAATTTCCTCTGCAGTAAGAAATCCTTGTTCATAAGCGTATTGCAGATGATAGAAAGTATCATCCTTCCAAAGCAAAACGCGGCAGTTAATTGTATCACTGTAGCTACCGTAATAGAACGTACAACCAGCGATTTCTTCTTTATCAGTACCGGGCCATTGCGTATTATGAATACGAATGGCGATATACCCCTGATAGGTACCGTAATAATCTACATAGCGGAGAAGACAGCCGAACAATTTTGAATTGCTTAAATCCACTGCGCCGTCTGTAGTTATGCATATCTTTGTTTTCTTCATTTGCTCCCACTGCTCTTGTGTCAGCTCCGCCGGCTCTAACGGTGCGGGAACAAATTCG
>CAJKLB010000087.1 GCA_905200615.1 uncultured Selenomonadales bacterium
ACATTGTTGCCCGAATAGGTAAAGTAGTCATCGGTCAGTACGGTGGAATCCGGGCAAAGCTCAGCTACGGTAGAAATGCTGCTCGCTCCGGACGAACTGCCGTTATGGGTAAAAAACGGAATAATTGTCTTGCCGGACAGGTCATATTCTTCAAGGAAAGACCAAACAGGCATTGGCAGGTCGTACCACCAAATGGGGAAACCGACAAAGATAACATCATACTGTTCCATAACCTCTTGATCTATATGTGAGGAAAGCGGCGGGCGAGTACCATTGTTTAGTTCGTCCTGCGCTCGGTCAAATACATCGTCCTCTGTATATTCCACTTCGGGGATAATTCTGAACAGTTCACCGCCCGTTTTATCGGAAATCCAGTTCGCAACCTGCTGTGTATTGCCCGACCACGAAAAATAGGCTACCAAGATATTAGAATCTCCTGCGGTACTTTCTTCGGGGGTGATATCGGCAGAATCATCTGTATTGTCGTCTGTGACATTATTATTACTTACATTTGTATCGGTGTTATTCGCAGTAGTGTCGTTGTTCTGCTTACCGCAGGCGGATAGAGCAAGAACAAAGCAAACGCATAAAACAAGCGAAAGAATGGATTTTAATGTTTTATTCATGGTGCCTCCTTAATTTTTTAGATTTTTGTCTGTCTGCTTTTCATTTGCAGCAGCTTTTTGCCGTAATAGGATAAGGTTGCAAAGGCAGACGACATAGCAATCGTTTCAAAAAAGTATAGTGCAGCCGATTTGTCGGTATCAAAAAACTTAAACTCAGTAAGGTAAAACAATTCTTCATAAAAGGCTCGGTCAACGAATACATAAACACCATATGCCGCTAATAAAACAGCAATGATTCGACCTGTCCACAGGAATTGTCTGTGCTTTTTCAGTTTGTTTGCGAACGGTGCTAAATGTAATCCCAAATGCAGGCTCATCAGTACAAAGACCCACGCAGTCGATACGAGGTGAAGCGTCCTGCCTATCCTTGCACCGCCCAAATTCAGAAAAGCAAAAACCTTTCCCGAAACCAGCACCGAACTTACCATACAGCACAGCATAGCAGCAAACAGTGCAATATTGATAACTGCTGATGTTGTCCTTGTCGGAGTGTATTTTCCTTTGAAAAGGGACTGATACCAACGGAAATTCAAGATGGTATGGACGATAAACAAGGTAAACAGCGCGATACCGAGCCATTCGTGTAATCCGTCCCATAGGTGTTCCTGCATAAGAGCGACAAAAATCAGATACATTGCAATGTCAATGATGAGTTTGACAACCTGTTTATATTTCATTTTTGTCACCTCCATATTCAGCACAGTCCGTTATAAAAGTAGAGCATAGCGTAATATCCCGAATAGGCGAAATCATTCGTACCCGAAGCGGCAAAGATAAAGAAATCGTCCCATGGTAGGCTGCTGTGCTTCGGCAGAAGAATCAGGCTGTTCTTCAGCTTGTTTCAGATCAAGAGAATTTACCCAATCTACGATTTCCTGCTCTGCGTCTTGAATATCATTGCGGGAGATAGATTTGCCGTCCAACACCTCGGCGTTGGGTTCAAGCTCTTTGATTGTGGAAATTGTACCAGAAAAGCCGCTGCCGCCGTGGGTGTTAAAGGGAATAATCGTCTTGCCGGAAAAATCGTACTCGTCAAAGAAAGAGTACAGAATCATCGGCATATCGCCCCACCAGTTGGGATAACCGACAAAAATGTTTTCGTAGGTATCAAAGTTTTCAATCGTATCTTTGATTGCCGGTCTTGCATTATTGCTTTGTTCTTCACTCGCAAGGTCAACCAGTTCGTCGTGGTCGGTGGGATAGGGCGTTTCCGGCTCAATGCGGAAAAT
>CAJKLB010000088.1 GCA_905200615.1 uncultured Selenomonadales bacterium
AGTGACCGTGAAAGATCGTTTATATTTTCCTAAAAAAAGGAAAAATAACTTTATTATTATATTATTGCTTTTCAATATAGTCAAATGCTTTCTAATACATACAGCATGACATAAGAAGAAACCTTATAATAAAGATAAATATTTATAAAGAAAGGAGTCTACCCATGAGCAAAAACGTTACTATTAAGAATCATGACCGATTCGTTCAATTAGGCATTACCATTGCGGCCTTAAGAAAGATACGAGGTTTTTCCCAAGAAAAACTTGCAGAAAAAGCAGGAATCAGCCGTTCACTGCTAAGCGCCATTGAAGCGCCGAACATTGTTAGAAGTTTTTCATTAGAAGTATTCTTTGACCTTTCCGATGCCTTAGAAGTTGATCCGGCTGATCTAATCGGCGCCGCGATCTTTCCTGACAACCTGATAAAGAAAAAGAAATCCTAACCATAAAAATTGATACGCTTAGAAAAGCAAAAAGTCTTTCCGCAAAATACCGTAAAACAACGGTATGTATTGTTACGCTTCCGCACCGGCACGCGGCGCAAAGATACCAAACGGCCGCTTTACGCCGCGGCGATACAGAAACATACCTATTCACCCTATTTTTTCTTCAATTGCGGGTGCCGCGTGATTTCTGAACGAATATCGGGAAAACGCTTATTCATCGATGTTTTTACGGTTCCGTTTTTAAAAATTTTTCCGCGTCATTCTTCCCTGTTTTCACTTCCGGATGAACGAAGGTAAGTTCTAACTGCTGAATAAAATCATCAAAATCGGGATTATCCACATCGGTAAAATTTTTTACCTTTCGGCAGCAGCCGTCCCCCAGTTTCATTAACTCCTGATACACCAAGTCATCAAAAACCGATAAAATTTCTTCATTCGCCGGCACCGTTTTATTTCCGGCAAAGGCGCACGAGAAGTACTTGGCGAAAAAGAATTTGGTTTGCGCCACAAATATTTCTAAATTAAGGGAAATTCCGCCGAATCGTGCCAACACGGGAATTTTTCCGTTTTTGAGTGAATTATCCGAATACACGGCACGAAACGCTTCAAAATCGCCCCAAGGCGCAAAGATATACGGAAGATTCAGCACCTGAAGCTGACGGAACAAATACACGGCTTCAAAAATGGCCGCATTAAGCCGAATAAGTTCATGCTCCTCGGGCAAAACAGGAAAGCTCTTTACCCGAATTTTATCCAAATACCGCATTTGCAAGGTAACATCCTTGCACAACAGCTTAGTGGAATTTTCAACCGAGGCATACAGCAGAAAATACTCCCCTTTGGCGGGCACACTGCAATATTTTTCGGCAAGTGAGCGCTCTACGCAATCATAAATAAAATTTTTTCCCCTTAATTTTACCGGATCGGGTACTTCCTTGACGCTTAAGGGCGCTATTTCCAACAAAAAGCGGTAAAGATACATAGGATTTAAAATTGTTTTTTTCATTATATCGCTCCATAAAAAATTTGCCGGACCGTGTTATGACAGTCCGGCTTAAAAGAGAAAAAAAAGATAAAAACACGAAAAATATCCGTTTCGGCCCCGCAAAGAGCGGCTTTTTCGGAAAATTCCGTCTATCTATAAAATCCGGCGCC